>CAITOD010000399.1 GCA_903893935.1 uncultured Sphingomonadales bacterium | reverse complement strand
TCGAACCTCAACACCATTCCGACCTTGCCGTCTGTCAACGGGCAGCTCACACCCGCCAAGGACGCGTTGCTGGGTGACCCCGCGTCGTTCACCAGCGTCGATTTCTCGATGGGGGTCAGCCGTGACAAGTGGAGCGTGGAATTCTTCATCGAAAACCTGTTCGACGAACGCGGCCAGCTGTCGCGCAACACGTTCTGCGCGATCGAAGTCTGCTCTGCCTCCACCCGCGCGCTGCCGATCAAGCCGCGCTTTGTCGGCCTGAAATTCGCCAACAAGTTCTAAGCCCCGGAGCGGCGGGGAAAACCGGCAAATACCCGGTTGACCCCGCCGCCCCGCCCGCTTATGTGCGCCACCTGCCCAGCGCCGTGTCACTTTTCCGGCGCATCAGCAGCCCTGTGGGGCGGAGTAGCTCAGCCGGTTAGAGCAGCGGAATCATAATCCGCGTGTCGGGGGTTCGAGTCCCTCCTCCGCTACCATTTTTCACCAACGCGATTTTCGGCGAGAAGCGTCTGTCACGCTCAAACCCCCGAGTGTCCTTGGTGCGCTACGCGGCAAGCCGCTCCGCTGGCGGGTTCGAGTCCCTCCTCCGCTACCATTTTTCACGCGAATTTCCGGCGGGAAGCGCCCGGTCACGCTCGCCCCGCGAGTGCCCTTGTTACCCCGCGCGCCTCAATGCCCCGCGAACGCGGGCGAAACGCGGGCGACGCTGCCGCCCGGCAGTTGCACGACATAGCTTGTGCCATAGACATTGCCCGGCACGGGGAAATCGGTCGAGACCACTTGCGCGCCGGTGGCAAAGGCGGTCGTGGCGCGGGTCAGATCGTTGACCTTTGCTTCATAGGTCTCGATGTCGGAACGGACGCGGACGAAGTAGCCGGCTTTCACATTGGCGGTAATCTCGTCCTTGCGGGCGATCGCGTTGTCGACCAGCAGGAAGGCGCCATAGTCGTCGGCCGGGTCGGAGCGCAGAAACGCAACGCGGCCGCGCAGCGACGGATGGCCGTCGATATAGGCCTCGGTGCCCGATTTTCCGTGCGCGGTCAGGATCATGAACATGACTTTGCCGCGCGCATCTTTCAGCTTGGGCCAATGGTGCGCGAGCACTGCGGCGCGCAAAGTCGGATAATCGCCGCGCACATCGTCGGGCGTGATGATGCGGTCGCGCGAAAACACGCTGAGGAATTCGCGGTCGAGTTCGTCGAATGCTGCCGCATCAAACGGCGGTTCGGTGGTGGCACCGGGAAACATGGGTAGCGCCTGCGATTTGGCCTCGATCAGCAGGAACAGCGGCACATGCTTCGGATTAGCATCGGACCAGGTGCGGATTTGCGTGAGGCAGCGCACCAGAGTGTTGCAATTGCTGCGGAAATCAAGGTCGGGAATATGCATGACCTTGAACCCGGGCTTGTCCATGTCGGTGGTGTCGAACGGCAAAAGATCGATCGCGCCCTGTTTGCGCAAATAGCGGTAGCCCGCCGGGTCAAGAAAATGGCCGCCCTCGGGGTCCGGGTTCACATCGATCTCGAGGCTGCGCAACCCGGCGGCCAGTTGCTGCGGCAAAGGCAGCGGGCGATAGTTCAGCGCCTCGGTCAAGGTCACATCGTTGGGATGTTCCTCCTGGAACAAGGCGCGCGCGGGAGCCGGCATTTTCTTGACCAGATCGCCCATCGATCCGCCCATCAGCTTTTCGGCATAGGCCAGCAGGCGCGGGTCGGCGGGCATGGCATAGGAATTGTGCGTGCCAAGCACCTGCAGTTCGTTGATGGGCAAGTCGGGCGGCAGATCGGCCGCTTCCTGGGCCAGCGCGACGCTCGCCGACAGCAATGCGACGCACGACAGGCCAACCTTGACGATCGGGCTTGGCATGGAATTTCCTTTCAACCGCCGCACCCGACCGCTGCGCCGGCATGCGGCGCAACGGTCGGACCGGCTTGTCATGAACGTCAGAAGCCGGCTTTCACGAAAACGCCGACCGTGCGATAGGCATCGGGCGACGTATAATGCAGCAGGCCAAGCGCGCCGTAGAGCTGCCAACCGGTCGAAAAATACTGGTTGAACAGATTGCGCACATAAATGCCCGCTTCCAGATCGCGATCGGCCGCTTTCACGCTGATACGGGTGTTGACCAGGTTATAGGCAGGCACATACGAATAAGTCGCATTCGGCGTTGTCGTGCCATTGCTGTTCGCAATCGCCGGTGCGGTTATGCTGCTCTCGATTGCCCCGACCACGGTCTGCAAGGCACCGCGATAGGCGTAATCGAGGTGGGCCTTGACGAGCGTGCCTGCCGTGAGGTTGGCCTGATAATCGGCCGCGGCAGACGCCGTCCAGCTTGGCGCATTGGTCAGCGCGGTATCGGTATAGCTGGTCTTGCCGTTGACATAGTTGGTGAAATACGCGTCGTTGTAAGTGACCGACCCGCTCAGCGACAGGGCCCTGACCGGACGGTAGGCAAAGCTGCCTTCGATCCCGCGGCTGCGCAGACCCGGCGCGTTGCCGATGGCCGAAGCCAGAATGAAGCCGCCGATACCGTTGGTCACCGGTGTCAGGATGGTTGCCTGGAAATTGGTGAAGTTTTCCAGATAGGCATCAAGGTTGAGCCGCAGCTTGTGATCGAACAGTTCGGATTTGACACCCAGTTCCCAGGCCTTGACGGTCTCGGCGTTGTAGGGATCGTATTTGTTGCCGACAAACGCAATACCGGCCGGTTTGTAACCGGTCGAATAGGATGCATACAGCATCACATCCTGGTTGACCTTGAATTCCGGGGCGATGCGATAGGTGAACTTGTTGCCCGACACGCTGCCATAACGATAGTTGGTGGTCGGCGCGGCGCTCGTCGCGGTGAACGTATCGACGGTGCCCGTAATCGCGGTCGAATCGGCATTGAAATAGCTGATTTGCTGGTCGTTGTTGTCGCGGCTGTAGCGCCCGCCCAGCACCAGGCTCAACGCCGGGGTAAAGTTGAATTTGGCCTGCCCGAATGCGGCATACGTCTCGTTGTGCGAATTGAAATCAACCGCGTTGCCCAGCAGCGCGCCGGTGACCGGATCGTTGCCGCCGGTCAGCGCATAGAAATGCGTGTCCTGGATGCCGGTCGATGAAACCAGCGGTGCGCCAAGCGTGGCCCACTGCACCTGGGTCTGGTTAGCGCTGAGCCGGTTGTAGAACGCGCCCGCGAGATATTCGAAGAACTGACCCGTCGGCGAGGCGAGATGCAGCTCTTCGCTGAATTTGCGCGTGTTCAGATCGCCGATATTGAACGGGATGTAGGCATAGATATTGCCCGGCAACAGATCGGCCGGCGTCGAGTTGACATATTGCGTGCCGCGATAGGCGGTAATCGAAGTCAGCGTATCGCGACCAATGCTGTATTTGACGTGCAGCGACACCGCGGCATTGACCGTCTTGAT
>CAITOD010000398.1 GCA_903893935.1 uncultured Sphingomonadales bacterium | reverse complement strand
GGCCGAGGGGCTGATCGAGCAGATGTCGCGGGACCAGGACCCCCTGCTCCGCTACGGCGGCATGTACGTCGTCAGCGTTGCCGCGGTGGTCGAGGCCTTGCGTGCGGCCAAAGGCCGGGTTGCGCTGATGCTTGGCGGCCGCGCCTTGCGCGCCGATGCGCTGATGCTGGCGGGGCGGATTGCCGCGGCCACCGGGGCCACGCTGATTTGCGAAACCTTTGCGGCGCGTTTGCAGCGCGGCGCCGGGCGGGTGCCCGTCGAGCGTTTGCCCTATTTCGGTGAGGAAGCCGCGGCGTTCCTCGAACCCTTCGACACGATCGTGTTTTGCGGCACCGAGCCGCCGGTCGCGTTTTTCGCCTATCCGGGGCGTCCGAGCGCGCTGTCGCCGGTCGATGCGACGCTCGTGCAACTGGCCGGTTTGCGCGAAGAGCCCCTGCATGCGCTCGGCGCGCTTGCCGATGCGCTGGGTGCCGTTGCTGCGCCCGTGATGGTGCAGGATCGTAACGTTCCCGCCATGGGCGAGCGCCTTACGCTCGATGCCATCGGCGCGGTTCTGGCCGAGCTGATGCCGGTCGATTCGATCGTGGTCGACGAGGGTATTTCGTCCAGCCCGCCATTGCTGGCGGCAACCAAAGGGGCAGCACCGCACGACTGGCTGATGGTGACGGGCGGGGCGATCGGGCAGGGGCTGCCGGTCGCGACCGGCGCGGCGGTCGCGGCGCCCGCGCGGCAAGTGATCGCGCTCCAGGCGGATGGATCGGGCATGTACACGCTGCAGGCGCTGTGGACGATGGCGCGCGAGCGGCTGAATGTGGTGACCGTGCTGCTCAGCAATGCGACCTATGCCATTCTCAATATCGAACTGGCGCGCGTCGGGGTGCAGAACCCGGGGCCAAAGGCGCTGTCGATGCTCAGCCTCGATCATCCCCGGCTCGACTGGTGCGCGCTGGCCGCCGGAATGGGCGTGCCGGGCGAGCGTGTTGAAAGCGCGGCAGCGTTCCGCGCGGCATTCGAACGCGCGCTCGCCACACCCGGCCCGATGCTGATTGAGGCCATGCTGTAAAAAATGGGAGAGGCGTGATGCTGACACTGGACGAAGCGCGCGCGATACTCTGCGCGCCGGGCGCACCGTTCGAGATGGAACAGGTCCTTGCGCACGGGCGGAGTTTTCGCGCGTGGAAAAACGCGCCGCCGCATTTGCGCGCGATCGCCGAGATCGGCCGCAGTCACGGCGCGCGCGAATTCATCGTCTATGAGGATGAACGCGTTACATACCAAGGCTGGTTTCGCGCGGTGGCGGCGCTGGCGCAGCATTTGCGCGATGCGGGCGTCATGCCGGGCGACCGCGTGGCGCTGGCGATGCGCAACTTGCCCGAATGGCCGGTGGCGTTTTTCGCGATCACAGCGCTCGGCGCGATCTGCGTGCCGCTCAACGCCTGGTGGACCGGCGCGGAACTCGCCTATGGGCTGAACACCGCCGGGTGCCGCGCGCTGATAGCCGATGCGCAACGCCTCGACCGGCTGAGCGAACATGGTGCAGAACTGCCGGGCCTGACGCATGTGATCGGCACAAGGCTGGTCGATGTGGCGGACGACATGGTCGCGCTCGAAAGCGTGATCGGTCGCCCGCAAGACTATGACGCGCTGCCCGATCGCGACCTGCCGCCAGCCGATCTGGCGCCCGATGATGACGCGACGATTTTCTACACTTCGGGCACTACCGGCCATCCCAAAGGCGCGCTCGGCACGCATCGCAATCTCGCCACCAATATCCTGTCGAGCGCCTATGTCGCCGCTTCAGCGCTGATCCGTCGGGGCGAAACGCCGCCGCCGCCGTCTCCGCGTACTGCGCTGGTGTCGATCCCGCTGTTTCATGTCACGGCCTGCAGCGCGATCCTGATGGGCGCGGTTTTTGGCGGCAACAAGCTGGTGTTC
>CAITOD010000397.1 GCA_903893935.1 uncultured Sphingomonadales bacterium | reverse complement strand
TGGACCAATCTGATCCATGCGATCGGCACGTTCAACGGCTGGCGCGGAATTGCCTCGCCCCAGAAATGGCTGCGGGTGCACAACACCCACGAATGGACCGACTATTACAGCCAGGTCGAGGATTTGCGCCGGTTCTTCGATTACTTCCTTGCCGGCCGTGACAACGGCTGGGAAGCGACGCCCCGCGTCCGTCTCGCCGTGCTCGATCCGGGCAAGTCCGACATCGTTGATCGCGCAGAGCTCGATTTCCCGCTTGCCCGGACGCGTTACGCCTCACTGTTTCTCGATGCGGCGTCGGGAGAGATGCGTGACGAACAGGTCGGCACTGCTGCTTCGGCATCGTACGATCCATGCAACAAGGCCGATCGCCTGACCTTCACCTATCGCTTCGCCGCAGACACCGAACTGGTGGGCTACATCAAGCTGCGGCTTTGGGTAGAAGCCGCGGATGCCGACGACCTCGACATTTATGCCGAGGTTCGCAAGCTCGATGAACAAGGCCGCCATCTCGGTGCCCGAACCTTCCTGCCGCCGGGCGTTTCACGTACCGATCTGCCCGAGTCACCCGATACCCAACCCGGCATGATCGTATTTTCAGGCGCGAAGGGCATGCAGCGCGCTTCGATGCGGCATGTCGATGAAAGCCGTTCCGGCCCTGCCGAACCGTTTCACACGTTCGACCGGATCGAGAAGCTGGCGCCTGGCGAAATCGTCCCGGTCGACATCCAGGTCTGGCCGTTGGGCATGGTCTGGCGCGCCGGCGAGCAGCTCCATCTGGTCATCGGCGGACAGAAGCTCTCGGGCGTCGAATTCCCGGGTTTGCCGGGTCCGGACACTATCAATCGGGGACGGCATGTCATTCACACCGGCGGTCGCTTCGATTCCCACCTCGTCATTCCGGTCACCGGCTGAGCCGCTGCTGCTCCTTTCGAAGAGTCACGAACGATGAAGATTGCCGTAATTGGTGCAACAGGGACTATCGGTAGCCAGGTCACCCGCTTGTTGCTCGATCGGGGGCACGCGCTGACGGCCATCGCGCGGGACCCGTCCAAGCTTGATCCGCACGCCAACCTGGCCTTGCGGCCCGCGGACATTTTCGACTTTGCGCAGCTCGAGGCGGCGCTTGCGGGGCACGATGCACTGGTCGTGGCGTTCGCTCCCAAGGACAACGCCCATGTCGGCTATTTCCAGCTGGTCGAGGCAGCCTGGCGGATTAAACGGGCGTTTAAGAAGGTTCTGCCCGAAGCCTACTTCCTCAACGTGGGCGGCGCATCAAGCCTGTACAGCCCGCGCGGCTTCCAGATGTTCGAGGAGCCCGGCTGGCCGCACTGGTTCTTCAATGCCGGATCGCCCGACCACTGGCGGCGGCTCTACGGCTTCAGCGGCTTTGAAGCCTTCCGCGAAATGGCCGAGCAGCGTGAAGCCATTCTGGCAGACCCGACCAGGGATCCCCTGTCCAACTTTACCGGTGATCTGATCGAGACCTGGTATGCCCAGATCGACGGGATCTTCGGCAAAGGAATGGGTGGCCGCGCGCAGCTCGAGTACTTCGAATGCGATCACAGCTTCCGGTGGAGTTTCGTATCGCCACCATGGTTGCTTGGCCTTCCCGATGCCAGTGGGGCCTATCGGACCACGATCGATACACTTCCTGTCGAGAACGGCCAGCCAGCCGGCATAGCCGTGCCCGATCTGGCGCTGGCCATTGCCGATGTGGTCGAGAAACAGGGTTTTGTGCATCAGCATTGGAGCGCCGCCCGGGTCTTGCCAGCCGGCGTTTCGGGATGACGCGCCTTCCTTCGGGGGCAAGGGTTCGGCCCCGACCTGGCGCGAGACGAATCTCTCGAAAATGAAACTGATGCAGCGGTCCGACGACTGCGCTCGATCCGGATAATCGACGAACTCCGGGCAAGCGTCTGCCCAGTCGGGCTGTGGAGTGATAGGCATGGCTTACGAGAACCTGGTGAACGGCGAGTGGGTGGCTGGGGATGTGCGACCCAACATCAATCCGTCGAATACCGACGATGTTATCGGCGAATATTGCCAGGCCAGCGGTGATCAGGCGCGCGATGCCGTTGCCGCAGCGCGTGCCGCTTTTCCTGCCTGGTCGCGCACCACGGTCCAGTTCCGCGCCGACATACTCGACCGTGTCGGATCGGAAATCCTCGAACGGCGTGTAGAGATCGCCGATCTTCTCGCACGCGAAGAAGGCAAGACACTCAAGGAGGCGACGGGTGAGGTCGTCCGCGCCGGCAATACCTTCAAGTTCTTTGCAGGCGAGGCGCTGCGGACTCCGGGCGAATTTCCCGGATCGGTCCGGACCGGGGTCGATGTGATCGTCAGCCGTGAGGCAGTGGGCGTTGTTACCCTTATAACGCCTTGGAACTTTCCGATCGCTATCCCCAGCTGGAAGATCGCACCCGCGCTGGCATTTGGAAACTGCGTGGTTTTCAAGCCCGCTGAACTCGTACCTGGCTGTGCCTGGTTGCTGGCGGACATCATCCATCGGGCCGGTGCCCCGGCCGGCGTGTTCAACCTGGTCACGGGGCCAGGGCGCGAACTGGCTGGCATCCTTGTCGGCGCCGGTGTCGATGCAGTGAGCTTCACCGGCTCGACCCAAGTGGGCGCGAACGTCCATATGAGCGCGGCCGAATACAATATGCGCTGCCAACTCGAAATGGGCGGCAAGAACCCTTTGATCGTCTTGGCCGACGCCGATCTCGATGTAGCGGTCGAAGTGGCATGCGAGGGCTCTTACGGGGCGACCGGCCAGCGTTGCACCGCATCGTCGCGACTGATCGTGGAAGACGGTATACACGATGCCTTCATCGAGCGCCATGTTGTGCTTCTGGCCGAGTTCGCCGGCAAAGGCAAAGCGCAGGTAGGTGACGGGAATGCCGCGCCGGTTCGACTGATAGCGCGCCAGATAGGTACCGATCAGATAAGTTGGCGTG
>CAITOD010000396.1 GCA_903893935.1 uncultured Sphingomonadales bacterium | reverse complement strand
CGTTCGTCTGCCTTTGCGCGTGATCGCCTGCTTGTTTCCGCCGTTCGGACCGGCTGCGTGCTCGCTGCTTTTGCGCTCGCGTGCACCAGTGCCAATGCCGCGCCCCGCCCCGCACGAGCCAGTGTGGCGCTGACGTTCGACGATCTGCCCGGGATCGTGCTCAAGCCCCGGCAGGACTATGTCGATGCGACCAACCAGGCGCTGATCGATGCGCTGAAGCGCCATCATTTTCCCGCGATCGGCTTTGTCAATGAAGGCAAACTCGATGAAATCATCCGCGACCGCCAGATCGCGGTGCTCCATCGCTGGCTCAATGCCGGGTTCGATCTCGGCAATCACACGTTCTCGCATTCCAGCCCCAACGACATCGGTGGGGCGCGCTACATCGCCGATATCGCGCGCGGCGAAAAAGTGATCCGGCCGATGATGAACGCGGCGCACCGACCGCTGCAATGGTTCCGCCATCCTTATCTCGAAACCGGCAGTCCGGCGCCGGTCAAGGCCGAAATCAACACCTGGCTGGCTGGCCACGGCTACAAGATCGCCCCGGTGACGATCGACGCCGACGACTGGGAATTTGCCGAGCCCTACGACCACGCGGTAATGACCGGCGATGCGGCCGAAGCCGCACGCATCCGTGGCATCTATCTGGCCTATACCGACCGTTCAATCACCTGGTATCGCCGCGCGTCGCAGGCCTTGTTCGGGCGTGACATCGCCTATGTCATGCTACTGCACGATACCCGGTTGAATGCGGATTGTTTCGAGGGCCTGGCCGCGATTCTGAAGCGCCAGAACCTGCACCCGATCACGCTCGACCGCGCGATGCGCGACCCGGCCTATCAGACGGCGGACAATTACAGCGGCAAAGACGGGATCGAATGGATGGAGCGCTGGTCAGACACGCTCCACAAGGAACTGCCGTGGGATGATTATGAAGATGTGCCCAAGGGCATCGTCAAGGAATACAACCGGCTCGATAGTCAATAACGGGGGTGACAATAGTCGCTTGGCAATAGTCGCTTGGCAATAATCGGGCGCGCTGTCTGTTCAGCGGTGGAGCGTCGCAAACAGCGCGGCAATCGCCTGGATGACCGGGCTGCCGACCAGCGGCAGCAGAACCAGCAGCGCCAGATTGATCGCCACGATCAGCCCGATGATCCGTTCGGCGCGTTTGCCGAGGCGCGGCTTGCCGCTTTCGGGCAAAGGGCCCGGCGGCGGAACCGGTGGCCATTGATCGCGCAGATCCAGAAACATTTCTGCAATCCTCTTCAGGCGTTGCGACGGTTGCCGAAGCCGCGCAAGCACCGACTCTCCCCCCAACACCAGCCAGAGTAACACGCGGCCCAAACGAGTAAAGTGGCGAAGCGTGGCGTTTTTTGCGACTGTTCGCTAAGGCTCCCGCCGTGTCCGCTTTGCCGATCCATGCCGTCCTCGATGATCTGCTGCTTGCGCTCGCCGCGTGTCCGGCGGCAGTGCTGATCGCGCCGCCAGGCGCCGGCAAGACCACCGCGGTGGCACCCGCGCTGATCGGGCAGGACTGGTGCGCGGGCACGGTGATCGTGCTCAGCCCGCGCCGCGTGGCGGCGCGCGCGGCGGCCGAGCGCATGGCCGAAATGCTCGGTGAGGCGGCGGGACAGACTGTGGGCTATATGACGCGGCTCGACAGCAAGCGCAGCGCCGAGACGCGCGTGCTGGTGATGACCGAAGCGATTTTCGTCGCCACCATCGTGGCCGACCCCGAGCTTGCCGGGGTCTCGGCCGTCCTGTTTGACGAAGCGCACGAACGCCATCTCGATGCCGATCTCGGCCTCGCGCTGGCGATCGAGGCGCAAAGCGTGCTGCGGCCAGATTTGCGCCTGCTGGTGATGTCGGCGACGCTCGACGGCGCGCGCTTTGCCGCATTGCTGGCGCGCAATGGCGGCGAAGTGCCGGTGATCGAAAGCGAAGGCAAAGCCCATCCGCTCACGCTGCGCTGGCTCGGCTGGCGCGTCGATCAGCCGGTCGAAGCGCAAATGTGCGCCGCGATCGTGCGCGCCTGGGGCGAAGCGGAAGGCGATGTGCTCGCCTTTCTGCCCGGTGTGCGCCAGATCGAACGCACCGCGCAACTGCTCGCCGAGCGGCTGCCCAGCGCGCTGGTCCTGCCGCTGCACGGTCAAGTCGAAGCCCCCGCACAGCGCGCCGCGATCCGCCGCGACCCTGAAGGCCGCCGCCGCGTGGTGCTGGCTACCAGCATTGCCGAAACCTCGCTCACGCTCGATGGCGTGCGCGTGGTGGTCGATGCAGGGCTCGCGCGCCACGCCGAATTCGACAAGGCGGCCGGCGTCACCCGGCTGGTCACCACGCGCGCGAGCCAGGCCGCCGCTGCACAACGCGCCGGCCGCGCCGCACGCCAGGGCCCGGGCGTGGCCTATCGCCTGTGGGAAGTAGCCGCGCATGCGGGGCGGCCGATGTTTGCCCCGCCCGAAGTGCTGACTGCCGATCTTGCGCCGCTCACGCTCACGCTCGCGCAATGGGGCGCGGGCGAGGCGCGCGCGCTCGCCTGGCTCGATCCGCCGCCGGAGCCCGCGCTGGCGGCGGCGCGCGCTGCGTTGCGGGCGTTGGGCGCGATCGATGGCGCGGGGCGGATCACTGATCACGGCGCGGCCTGCGCGCGCCTGCCGATGGAGCCGGCGCTCGCGCATATGCTGCTCTTTGCGGCCGGGCACGGCGAACGCGCCTGCACGCAGGCGGCGCGGCTCGCGCTGCTGCTGCAGGAACGCGGGCTGGGCGGGCACAGCGAGGATCTGGCGCGGCGGCACGATAGCTGGAATGCCGATCGCTCGGCGCGCGCCGGGGCCGCGCGCGATCTTGCGCAGCGCTGGGCGCGCGCCGCGCAAAAGCTGGTGCGCGCCGGCCCCGCGGACGATCTGCCGCTGGCGGTGCTGCT
>CAITOD010000395.1 GCA_903893935.1 uncultured Sphingomonadales bacterium | reverse complement strand
GGATCGAAATAGGCCACTTCGAGCAGGACATCGGTGGTCGTGTCGGTGCACCCCGAATGTTCGCCGCCCATGATCCCGGCAATATCGTGGACCATTGCGGCATCGGCGATCACCGTCATCCACGGTTGCAGTGCATATTCGCGCCCGTTGAGCGCCAGCACGGTTTCGCCCTCGCGCGCTTTGCGCGCCACGATCGGCCCCTCGAGCGTGTTCAGATCATAGGCGTGCGCCGGGCGGCCATAAGTCAGCATTACATAGTTGGTCGCATCGACCAGCGCCGAGATCGGGCGTTGCCCCGCCGATTTGAGCGCATCGGCCAGCCATTGCGGGCTGGGTCCGTTGCGCACGCCGCGGATCACCCGGCCATAGAACGCCGGACAGCCCGCCTCGTCATCGGTGCGCACTTCGATCGGGCACGGATAGCTGCCCGCCAGATGTTCGACCGCAATCGGGCGCAATTCGCCCAGCCCGGCCGCCGCAAGGTCGCGCGCGATGCCATAGACGCCCATGCAATCGGGGCGGTTGGGCGTGATCGCGACATCGAACACCGGGTCAGAGCCGAGGTACGCGGCAAAGCTCGCACCGACCGGCGCGTCGCCGGGCAATTCGATGATCCCGTCGTGTTCTTCGCCCAGCCCCAGTTCGCGCGTCGAACACATCATGCCGTTGGATTCGACGCCGCGGATCGCGCTCTTGCGCAGTTCCATGCCATTGGCGGGCACCACCGCGCCCGGCAGCCCGAGCACGCCGACCAGTCCGGCGCGCGCATTGGGCGCGCCGCACACCAATTGCAGCGGCGTGCCGTCGCCAAGATCGACCGACAGCACTTGCAGCTTGTCGGCCTGCGGGTGGCGTTCGGCGGTGAGCACGCGCGCGACGCGAAACGCCGCAAGTGCTGCCGAAGCATCCTGCACGCTTTCGATTTCGAGCCCGAGTGCGGTCAGCGCGCGGGCAATCGTGCCGGCATCGGCCTGGGTTTCGAGATGGCGTTTGAGCCAGGACAGCGCGAATTTCATGACCGCAC
The DNA here is from genome assembly GCA_903893935.1 of uncultured Sphingomonadales bacterium. Lineage (GTDB taxonomy): Bacteria > Pseudomonadota > Alphaproteobacteria > Sphingomonadales > Sphingomonadaceae > Novosphingobium. The sequence continues at coordinate 679 of CAITOD010000395.1, read as the reverse complement.
GCCCACCCCGCCCGACAAAGTCGGCACATCGAGCGCGGCAAACCCGTAATGCCCGAGCCAGCGATAATCGCCGTCAAAGAACGCGCGCAAATCGTCCATCCCGTATTTGAGCATGGCCAGCCGATCGACCCCGGTGCCGAAGGCAAAGCCCTGCCATTCGTCGGGATCGAGCCCGCCCGCTGCGATCACATGACGGTTGACCATGCCGCTGCCCAGCACTTCCATCCAGCCGCCGCCTTCGGCATCGCCGTCGCCGCCGACCACGCGCTTGCCATTGACCAGCGTGAAGCCGACATCGACTTCGACCGAAGGTTCGGTGAACGGGAAATAGCTCGGGCGCAGCCGCAGGACGATGTCCTCGCGTTCGAAATAGGCCTTGAGAAAGGTTTCCAGCGTCCATTTGAGATGGCCGAGATGGATACCCTTGTCGATCACCAGCCCTTCGATCTGGTGGAACATCGGCGTGTGCGTGGCATCGCTGTCCGACCGATAGACGCGGCCCGGCGCGATGATCCGCAGTGGCGCGCCGTGCGCGAGCATCGTGCGGATCTGCACCGGCGAGGTATGCGTGCGCAGCAGGATCGCGTGGCCGGCGTGATCGCGATCGGGGAAATAGAACGTGTCGTGCATCGCGCGTGCGGGATGCGTTTCGGGCATGTTGAGCGCGGTGAAATTGTGC
>CAITOD010000394.1 GCA_903893935.1 uncultured Sphingomonadales bacterium | reverse complement strand
CAAACCGCCGCCAACAACACCCGCAAAATTGCCGCCAAACCCACAGTTCGCTCTCGCGCTATGAAATCCCGGACACCTATGGGATCAGCTCCGGCATGACGATGGGGGCTGGGCGGGCCATGCCCGCCAGCTCAGTTGGCGAGCTGGTGGATAGCGCCGTCGATCAGCGCGCGATCGGCATCCGCACCGTGGCGCGCGGCAATCAGGTCGGCGGCGGCGCTCGTCGCGGCGGCAACCGCGCGCTGGCGCAATTCGGCAACCGCGGCGTGTTCGGCCGCCGCAATCTTGTCGGCGGCCATCTTTTCGCGGCGCGCGATCACTTCAGCGGCGCTGACTTCGGCGCGTGCGACGATCGCTTCGGCTTCATGCCGCGCGTGGTCGAGCATCGCGGCAGCGTCCTTTTCGGCGCTGGCAATCCGCGCGGCGTAGTCGGCGCGCAGCTTTTCCGCCTCGGCACGCAAGGTGCGCGCTTCATCGAGTTGCGCGCGGATCGCGGCGATCTGGCTGTCGAGCGCCGAAGTGACCATCGACGGCACGTTCTGCCACAGCATGATCCCGATCAGCACCAGCATCGCGGCGCCGACGATCATCACCGGCGGAATCGCGCCGTAGAGCAGCGGTTCGGCAGCTTCGTGGAGATCAGCCATGGACAAAAGTTCCCTTCACCGCGCCGCGCGCATCGTCGGCGCTGATCGCCAGCCCGGCCACGCGCTGGGCAATGTCTTGCGCGATCTCGGCAGCGACTTGTTCGAATTCGGCCAGCGCTGCGCTGCGCGCTGCGGCGATCCGTGCTTCGGCCGCGCCGACTTGCGCGTCGATCCGGGTTGATGCTTCGGCGAGGCTTGCCTGGGTGGCCAGCGCTGCCTGGTGTTTGGCGGCCGAAACCAGTTCCTGCGCGCTCGCCCGTTGCGCGGCTTCGGTGCTGTTCCACGAGGCCTGTTCGGCCTCGGCAGCATCACGCGCGGCTTGCGCTGCGGCGAGATCCGACGCGATCCTGGCCGTCCGGTCGGTCATGGTGGCCATGACTTTCGGCACCATGCCGCGGCCGACGATGACAAACGTCATGCCGAAAAACACCAGCATCCAGAAGATCTGGCTGAAATAGGTGCCGGCTAGCTGGCTGATCTGGGGCATGGCGGGCTCTTTTTGCGGGCAGGATCGTTACAAACAGTAAGTGTGCCGCATCGCTGCGGCACGCCCGGGACCGGGGTCATACGGCAGGCCATCGCGTGGACCACCGCAAAGGCGACCCCGGTTACCCGGGCCCGTGCTCACTTGAAGATAAGCAGCATCGCCACGACGAACGACAGCAGGCCGAGCAGTTCGGCTGCGGCGAAGCCGATGAACAGACGGCCCTGCTGACCGTCGGCAGCGCCGGGGTTGCGCAGCGCGCCTTCGAGGAAATTGCCGAAAACGATGCCCACGCCGATGGCGGCGAGACCAGCGCCGATCGCGGCGAAGCCCGCACCGAGCAGCTTTGCAGCTTCTGCGTCCATTTCAAAACTCCCTTTGGTAAAACCGGATGATGGATGGGTTAGTGAAGGTTTTCCGCGTCGTTGAGATAGACACACGTCAACAGCGCAAAAACATAAGCCTGGATACCCGCGACCAGAAGCTCGAGCGCGCAGATCACGACCATCAGCACAAAGCTCGGCACCCCGGCGATGGCAAACAGCACGGGGCCGGCGTTGCCGCCGGTGATCACGAAGCTCGACAGCACTTCGAGCAGCACGTGCCCGGCCATCATCGCCACGAACAGCCGCAAGCCCAGCGAGAACGGGCGCACCAGAAACGAAATCAACTCGACCGTGAAGATCAGCGGGATCATGAACACCGGCGTGCCGTGCGGCACGAACAGCGAGAAGAAATGCAGCCCGTGCTTGGCAAAGCCGACAAACAGCACGATCGAAAACGCCATGATCGACAGCACGCCGGTCGCCGAAAAATGGCTGGTAAACGTGTAAGGGTGCAGCCCGAAAATGCCGATCGGCATCAGCCCGATGTAATTGGCGAACAGGATGAACATGAACAGCGAGAAGATATAGGGCACATATTTCTTGCCGTTGGGCCCCACATTGGTGGCCAGCATGGCATCGATGAACCCGGTAAAGCCTTCCACCGCCATCTGCCAGCGACCCGGCACGAGTTCGCGCCGCAGGCCGCCGCTGACGAACAGGATCAGCAGGCCGACCGACATCGCCATCCACAGCGCGGAATTGGTAAAGGCGATATTGTGCCCGGCAATCGCCCAATTGTCCGTACCGAACAGGGGCTCGATCGCAAACTGGTGCATCGGATCGACTTTAGGCTCGGCTGCCACGCTTCAGTTCCTGCTTGCTTCGTACAAAAACCACGATGACCGAAACCCTTGCACCCCCGCAAAAGACGACCGCGTGCGCGATCACCCCCCGCTCTGGCCCGAATTTCGGACGATGTTTCTGAAGGCGACGCCTATTCCGCAGAACATCATCACCAACAGACCCCATGGCCGTGTCCCGGCAAACTGGTCGATGACCCAGCCGAGAAACAGCCCCCCCAGTATGCCGCCCAAAAGAT
>CAITOD010000393.1 GCA_903893935.1 uncultured Sphingomonadales bacterium | reverse complement strand
GGGCAGCAATTCATCGAGCGCGCGCGGATCGACCACCGCGCCCGACAGGATGTGCGCGCCGATTTCCGAGCCTTTTTCGAGCACGCAGACTGCCAGATCGGGATTGACCTGTTTGAGCCTGATCGCCGCCCCCAGCCCCGCCGGCCCGCCGCCAACGATGACGACGTCAAAGGGCATCGATTCGCGATCGCTCATTCCTGCGCACTCCATTCCCGGCCGGGCGCGGGACCGGTGCTGCCGACAAGGCAAGGCGCCCGCGCGATTTGCATGCGCTTTGCCTTGAAAGCTGGCGCGTCCAAGGTCAATAGCACTTGCATGGTGCCCCCCAATTCCCAAGCCGCAGCGCTGGCACAAGCGGTCGAAGCCGCGCTCGCCTGGTGGCGCGATGCCGGAGTGGATGGCGACTGGAGCGACAGCCCGCAGGATTGGCTGGCCAAGGCACGCCCCGCCGCCCGGGTCGCCGCGCCCGAACCGGCTGCGCCCGCTCCGGCGGCGATGATTGCCGGGGGCGACGCCCGATTGCCTGCCGATCTTTCTGCATTTGCCGCTTGGTGGCTGACCGAGCCCGATCTCGCCCCGCCGGGCGCACGCCGCGTGCCGCCTGCCGGCCCTGCCGCGCCGGACCTGATGGTGATCGTGCCCATGCCCGAGGCGGAAGACGGCAATGCCATTTTGTCCGGCCCGGCTGGGCGCCTGCTCGACGGATTTCTGGCGGCGGTCGGGTTGTCGCGCGCGCACGTCTATTGCACCGCCGCGCTGCCTGCCCGAATCGCGGCACCCGACTGGGCGGCGCTGGCCGCGGCGGGGCTTGGCCGCGTGTTGCAGCACCATGTTGCGCTGGTGCGGCCGCGTCGGGTGCTGGTGTTCGGGCAATCGGGCATTTCGGCGCTTGCCGGCAACGACTCGCCGAATAATCCGCCGCATTTACCTTTCATTAACCATGATGGGGCAACGCTTCCCGCACTTGGCGCCTATGATCTGGAAACGATCCTGGCGCGGCCGGCGCTCAAAGCCGGGCTCTGGAGCCGCTGGCTGGATTGGCAGCCGGCATGATCGAAACGAGGACCGGGGTTATCAGTGGCACACCGATCGTTCACCAGCGCGTCATGGTTCAGGCCATGAGATCGCGACCGGTGCGGGCATCGCTCGTCGCGCTCGTTGCTCTGCTCGGTTGCGCGCAGGCGTTGCCCGCGCGCGCCAGTTCGGCTGCGGCCGATTATTTTCGCGGGCGTGCCGATCGCACCGCAGTGCCCGCGCTGCTGACGCAGGATGATCGCGACTATTACCGGCAAGTGTTCGCAGCGCTGTCGCGGCAGGACTGGGCGGGCGCCCGGCAATTGCTCGACAAGCGCAGCGATGGCCCGCTCCACCCGGTTGCGCGCGCGCAGTTCTATCTCGCCGCCGGGTCGCCGCGCGCCGACATGCAGGCGCTGGTCGATCTGATTGCGCAAGCGCCCGATCTGCCGTGGTCCGATGCCCTGGCACGGCTGGCGATCAAGCGCGGCGCGACGGCATTGCCCGCAGCCCTTCCCGATGCGCAACAATTGTTTGCGCAGCCGGCCATGGCGCGCCGCGCCAAGCCGCATCGCACCGCCGATGGCACGATGCCCGATACGATCGCCAGCGCGATCGACGCGCGGATCAAAGCCAACGACCCCATCGGTGCGCGCGTACTGCTCGACGGGATCGACGCCACTTTGTCGAGCGATGCGCGCGCCGAATGGCGGCAGAAAATCGGCTGGGCGTTTTATATCAACAACGACGACGCCACCGCGCGCACGATCGCGCAATCGGCGTTCGATGGCGGCAGCGGACCGTGGGTGGCCGAAGCGCTGTGGACCGCCGGGCTCGCCGCCTGGCGGATGGCCGATTATCCCGGAGCGGCCGATTGCTTTGCCCGCGCTGCCGGGATGACGCAGAATGTCGAACTCGGGTCGGCCGCCAATTACTGGGCCTCGCGCGCGTGGCTGCGTGCGCGCCAGCCCGAACGCGTCGGCCCGGCGTTGCGCGCAGCTGCTGCACAACGCGACACGCTCTATGGCATGCTGGCGGCCGAAGCATTGGGCTTGCGCGAAGCCGCGGCCAATGCCGCGCCCGATTTCAGCACCGACGACTGGCAGAAACTGCGCACGCTGCCCAATGTGCGGCTGGCGGTGCAATTGGCCGAAATCGGTGCCGACGGGCTTGCCGATCAGGTGCTGCGGCATCAGGCGCGCATCGGCGATCCCGCACTTTATGCCCCGCTGTCGCGGCTCGCGCGCGATCTCGGCCTGCCGGCGACGCAATTGTGGATGGCGGGCAACGCCCCGGCCGGCGCGCATGCCGATGAAGCGGCGCGTTTCCCCGCGCCCAAATGGGTGCCTGCCAACGGCTGGAAAGTCGATCCGGCGCTGCTGTTCGCGCATGCGCTGCAGGAATCCAATTTCCGCACCGAAGTGACCAGCCCAGCGGGCGCGCGCGGGCTGATGCAAGTGCTTCCCGGCACCGCGCGGCTGCTGACGCGGGTCGATCCGGCGATGGAAGGGCGCGACCGGCAGCTCGAACTGCCCGACGTCAATCTGGCATTCGGCCAGACCTATCTGACCGTGCTGCGCGACAAGCCGGCGACGCAGGGCCTGCTGCCCAAAGTGATCGCAGCCTATAACGCCGGGCCAATGCCGATCGATCGCTGGAACACGCAGATTCGCGACCATGGCGATCCGCTGCTGTGGATGGAATCGATCCCTTATTGGGAAACGCGCGGCTATGTCGCGGCGGTGATGCGCAATTACTGGATGTATGAACGCCAGGCCGGTGGC
>CAITOD010000392.1 GCA_903893935.1 uncultured Sphingomonadales bacterium | reverse complement strand
CCACGGTCCTTATGTGGCGCCGGCACCGGTCGGCTACTATGCGCCGCCGCCGGTCGCCTATCCGGTCCCGGCCGGCTGCTATGCGGCCTATCCGGGGTATGACGGCTACTGCTACCCCGCCTCGTATTACGTCAATCTCGGCTGGGGCTGGCATGATGGCTACTGGTGGTACGGCGGCGCGCGTTATGCGCATCCGTTTGTGATCGGTGGCTATCGCGGCGGGTATCGGGGCGGCTATGCGCCGTCGGGTTATCGCGGCGGCTATGTCGGTGGCGGGTATCGCGGCGGATATGCGGGCGGCGGTTATGGCGGTGGCTATCGCGCCGGCTATTCGGCTCCGGCGGCGCGCGGCGGCTACGGCGGCTACGCCGGGGGCGGGCATGTGGCCTACGCCGGTGGCGGCGGTCACGGCGGCGGTTATGCCGGCGGCGGCAACGGTGGTGGCGGCCATGGCGGTGGCGGGCACGGCCATCGTTGATCGCGGACAGACCGGCTGATCAGACCAGGTGTCCGGTCAGCCAGTCGCGAAATCGCGCAAGGGCCGGGGCAACCGGCCCTTTTTGGTGGACCAGCCAATAGGCCGACCGGCTTTTCAGCCGATGCGCAAAGGGTTCGACCAGCGTGCCGGCAGCCAGTTCGGGCTCGATCAGAAAGCGCGGGATCAGTGCCAGCCCCGCGCCTGCCGCCGCCGCTTGCGCCAGCATCATGAAATGATCGAACCGCGCGCCGCTCAAGGGCGCGGTGGCACCGATCCCCTGGCTTTCGAGCCAGTCGTTCCACGCCGTCGGGCGCAGGCTCTGGAACAGCAGCGGTGCCGCAACCACCTCTTCAGGCCGGGTGATCTGATGCGCCGCAGCCCAGCCCGGTGCAGCGACCGCCGCTTGCTCTTCCTCGAACAGGAAATGGTGTTCGGCGTCGGGCCAGTCGGGCGCGCCGAAATGGATTGCCGCGTCAAAGCCTTCGCGGGTCAGATCGAACGGATCGATCCGCACGGTCAGGTTGACAATCAGGTCGGGGTGTCGCGCGCTCAGCTGCGGCAGCCGCGGCGCCAGCCAGCGCATGCCGAAACCGGGCAAAGTCGCCACCGTCAGCTCGCTGTCTTGCGCGCGCACCGCGCGCATTGCGCCCGCGATCTGGTCGAGCGCGGGAAGCAGTGCCGCATGCACCCGGCGCCCGGCCGCGTTGAGCAGCACGCGCCGCCCGCGCCGTTCGAACAGCGCCGTGCCCGCGAGGCTCTCGATCACCGCAATCTGCCGGCTGATCGCGCTCTGGCTCAGCCCGAGTCGCGCGCCGGCCGCCGAAAAGTTCTCGGTCGCAGCGGATTCTACAAAAGCATGGATCGCCCCCATCGGCGGCAGCAGCCGGCGGTCGGTCATCTGTGCTCCCTGATGCATTCAGCGCATCAAACAATGCGCATTCCTTGTTTTGAAATGCACATGTCATGCGATATTTGCAACAGGCTGGATCGGAAAGGACCGCGCGATGAGCGATGCATTGATGGGCGTCTACAACCGGGCGCCGCTGGAAGTGGAACGGGGCGAAGGCGTCTGGCTGCATGCCCGCGACGGCCAGGTCTATCTCGATTGCGTCAGCGGCATTGCCACCAATGCGCTCGGCCATTGCCACCCCAAATTGGTGGCCGCCTTGCGCGATCAGGCCGAACGGCTGTGGCACGTGTCGAACATCTTCCGCATTCCGGGCCAGGAAGCGCTTGCCGAAAAGCTGGTGCACGCCTCGTTTGCCGATGTGGTGTTCTTTGCCAATTCGGGCACCGAAGCGATCGAATGCGCGATCAAGACCGCGCGCAAATACCACGCCGCGCGTGGCGCGCCCGAGCGCATCGATGTGATCGGGTTCGCCGGCTCGTTCCACGGCCGCACTTATGCCGCGGTCAACGCGGCGGGCAATCCCGCCTATATCGACGGCTTTGGCCCGCGCCTGCCGGGCTTTGTCCAGCTGTCGCTTGATGATGCAGCCGGGCTGGCCGCCGCGATCGCCGCGCCGACCACGGCCGCCGTGCTGGTCGAACCGGTGCAGGGCGAAGGCGGTGCGCGTGCTTTGCCGGTCGAATGGCTGCAAGCGCTTTCGGCCATGGCCAAAGCCGCCGGCGTGCTGGTGATCCACGACGAAGTGCAATGCGGCATGGGCCGCACCGGGCGGCTGTTCGCGCACCAGTGGGCGCCGGGCGCCGAACCCGATATCATGGCGATTGCCAAAGCGATGGGCGGCGGTTTCCCGATGGGCGCCTGCCTTGCCTCGCGCGAAGCCGCAGCGGGCATGGTGGTCGGCGCGCACGGCACCACATTTGGCGGCAACCCGCTGGCGATGGCGGTGGGCAATGCCGCGTTCGACGTGCTGGCCGATCCCGCGACGCTGACCCATGCGCGCGAAATGGGCGACCGGTTTGCCGCCGGGCTCAACAAGCTGGTCGCGGCCTATCGCGATATTGCGGTCGATGTGCGCGGCAAAGGCCTGCTGATCGGGGTCAAGCTGCTGGTCAACAACCGCACGATGATGGCGACCGCGCGCGAACACGGCCTGCTGGTGGCGGGCGGCGGCGACAACTGCATCCGCCTCTTGCCGCCGCTCACGATCACCGCGCGCGAAGTCGATACCGCGCTCGACCGGCTGGCCATGGCATTTGCCACCAGCCGCAGCCGTATGGCACAAGCGGCCTGATATCTCGGGAAGGGGCATTTGCCATGGCTGATCTGCTGCAATCGTTCGATCCGGCCACCGGCGACCTCGTTTGGCAGGGCGAAGTGGCCGATGCGGCCGCCGCTGAAGCCGCGGTTGCGCGCGCGCGGGCGGCGGCGCCCGGCTGGGCACGCCGGCCGCTCGACGAGCGCCTGGCGCTGGTGCGCGCCTATGCCGGCGTGCTCGATGCGCGGCGCGAGGATCTGGCCAGGCTGATTTCGCGCGAAACCGGCAAATTGCTGTGGGAAGCGCGCACCGAAGTCACCGCGATGATCGGCAAAGTCGAAATCTCGATCCGCGCGCAAGCCGAACGCGCCGGCACCAGCGAAACCGCGCAACCGTTCGGGCGCGCGGTGCTGCGCCACCACCCGCATGGCGTGATGGCGGTGCTGGGCCCCTACAATTTCCCCGGGCACTTGCCGAACGGGCACATTGTGCCCGCGCTGCTGGCGGGCAACGCGGTCGTCTTCAAGCCGTCCGAATTGACGCCCGGCGTGGGCGCGGCGATGATTGCGGCGTGGCACGCGGCCGGCGTTCCGAACGATGTCGTGCAAGTGCTCCAGGGCGGGCGCAACACCGGTGCAGCCCTGCTCGAACAGGATATCGACGGGCTGCTGTTCACCGGTTCGGCCGGCGCCGGGCGCCATTTCCGCCGCATGTTTGTCGATCGCCCGGGGGTGATCCTTGCGCTCGAACTGGGCGGCAACAATCCGCTGGTGGCGTGGGATGACGAGACCGATCGGGCGGTGCTCGCCAATCTGGTGGTGCATTCGGCGTTCGTCACCACCGGGCAGCGCTGTTCGTGCGCGCGGCGGCTGATCGTGCCCGAGGGGGCGGCCGGCGATGCGCTGATCGCGGCACTGGTCGATCTGTCGACGCGCCTGCCGATCGGCGCAGGCGAAGACACCGCGTTTTGCGGGCCCTTGATCGGTGCAGCGGCGGCCAAGGGCGCGCGCGCGGCGCTCGGCCATCTGATTTCCACCGGCTGCCGGGTGCTGCTCGACCGCAACCGCATCGAAGGACGCGGCGATGCGTTTTTTGGCCCGGTGCTGCTTGATGGCACCGGTCTCTCGCTGCCCGATGCCGAAATTTTCGCCCCCGTGCTGACGATCGTGCGCGTACCCGATTTTGCCGCCGCGATTGCTGCTGCCAATGCCACCGCGTTCGGGCTCAGCGCCGGGCTGCTTTCAGCCGATCCCGCGCTGTGGGACCGGTTCGTTGCGGAGATCCGCGCCGGCGTGGTCAACTGGAACCGGCCGACCACCGGCGCTGCATCGGCAGCCCCGTTCGGTGGGCTGGGCGAATCCGGCAACCATCGCCCCAGCGCCTATTACGCCGCCGATTATTGCGCCTATCCGGTCGCCAGTTTCGAAGCCCCTGGCCTCGCGGCACTGCCCATACCGGGCCTTACCTGAAGCGCACGCCTTGTGGCGCAATGATTTTCGCTGACGTTTGGCAAACCGTGTTGTAACCAGCCCCCCGCGCGCGACGAAAGCGTACAGGATGACTGCGCATGCGGGATGATGACAATCGCCTGCGGGCTTTGATGCTCGCGGGCCTGGCGGGTGACGGCGGGGCGCATGCCTCGCTGTTGCGTGCGCTTTTGCCCCCGCTGCGCAGCTTTTTTCGGCGTCGCCTTGGCGGGCGCGACGATGATGTCGAGGATCTGGTGCAGGAAACGCTGATTGCCGTTCACACGCGCCGTGCGACGTATGACCCGGGCCGCCCGTTCGGCGCTTGGGTCTATGCGATCGCGCGCTACAAGCTGATCGATCGCTACCGGCGGTCGGGACGCACCACCGCGCTCGACGATTTGCCCGAGCTGGCCGACGAATTCGCGTTCGACGATGCCAGCGACGCGCGTTCCGATGTCGATCGTCTGCTCGAAACGATCCCCGAAAAGCAGGCCGCGGTGCTGCGCGCCACGCGGATCGAAGGGCTGAGCACCGCCGAAGCGGCCGAGCGGCTGGGGATCGGCGAATCCGATGTCAAAGTCTCGGCGCATCGCGGGCTGAAAGCGCTCGCGGCGCGGGTAAAGGACAGCCTGCGATGAACAGCGAGGATCTGATCGCTTCGCTGTCGCAGGATCTGCGACCGGTATCGCGCCACGCGCTTGGCGAACGGCTCGGGCAGGGCGTGATTGCCGGCGGGCTGATAACCCTTGTTGCGGTGGTGTTCTGGCTGGGCATTCGTCCCGATCTGATGCCGGCCATGCTGGGGGCGACGTTCTGGCTCAAATGGACTTATACGATCAGCCTTGCGATCTGTGCGAGCGCCGCCGCGATGCGGCTGGCGCGCCCCGATGGCACAGCGGGCGGCTGGTTGCGGCTGATGGCGCTGCCGGTGCTCGGCCTGGCGCTGATTGCCGGGATCGAACTGGCGATGACACCCAGCACGCAGTGGCTCGATATGTGGCTTGGCAACAGCTGGACGATCTGTTCGCGCAATGTCTTCCTGCTGGCCCTGCCGATCTTCGCCGGGCTGCTGTGGTCGTATCGCCGGCTCGCGCCGACCCGGCTCGCGCTCGCCGGGACAAGCGCGGGCATGGCTGCCGGGGCCTGGGGTGCCACGCTCTATTGCCTGCATTGCCCGGAAACCTCGGCGCTGTTCGTGCTGACCTGGTATTCGCTGGGGATGGCGGGGGCGGCCTTGCTGGGGCGCCTGCTCGGACCTTATCTGCTGCGCTGGTAAACCAATCGGCGCTTCCCGCTTGCGGCGGTTGCCGGTAAGGTTCGCACACGCTTCATAAGCAAAGGGGCAGGGGTGTCTTCGGGACGTTTTCGCTGGCTCGGCCGGCTGCCGGTGCAAGTGCTGATCGCGATTGTCGCCGGGATCGTGGTTGGCATTATGGCGCCCCATACCGGTGAAGCGCTGCAGCCGCTTGGCGATCTGTTCGTCCGGCTGGTTCGCATGGTGATTGCGCCGGTCATTTTCGTATCGATTGTCACCGGGATTGCCGGGATGCGCGACCTCGGTTCGCTGGGGCGAGTGGCCGGGCGTGCGCTCGGCTATTTCGCGGTCATGTCGGGGTTTGCGCTGGTGCTGGGCATGGTGGTCGCCAATGTGGTGCACCCCGGCGCGGGCTTTGCCGTCGGCAAAGGCGCACTCGATGCAAGCAAAGTCGCGGGCTACGTGGCCAAGGCGCACGATACCACGCTCAGCGGGTTTTTCCTCGGGCTGGTCCCCGATACGCTCGTCTCGTCGCAATCCGAAGGCAATATCCTGCAAGTGCTGCTGGTGGCAGTGCTGTTCGGGGTCGCGCTGGCGACGGTGCCGGGCGGCAGCGAGCGGCTGACCGGGCTGTTCGAAGATCTTGGCGCGGTACTGTTCCGGCTGGTCGCGATCCTGATGCGCGCGGCACCGGTCGGCGCGTTCGGGGCGATGGCGTTCACCGTGGGCAAATTCGGCGTGGCAGCACTCGCACAACTCGCGCTGCTGGTGGCGACGTTCTACGCGACGTCGCTGGTCTTCGTGTTCGGCGTGCTGGGCGTGGTCGGCTGGCTCGCCGGGTTTTCGGTGCTGCGGCTGGCGCGCTACCTGGGGCAGGAACTGCTGCTGGTGCTGGGCACATCGTCGTCCGAATCCGCGCTGCCCGGGCTGATGCAGAAAATGGAAGCGGCAGGCGTGCCGCGCGGCATTGTCGGCGTGGTCGTGCCCACTGGCTATAGCTTCAATCTCGATGGCACCAATATCTACATGACGCTGGCGGCGCTGTTCATCGCGCAAGCGTGCAAAGTCGATCTGACGCTGGCCCAGCAAATACAACTGCTGGGCGTGGCGATGCTGTCGTCGAAAGGGGCGGCCGGCGTGACCGGCGCGGGGTTCATCACGCTCGCGGCAACGCTGGCGATCGTGCCATCGATCCCGATTGCCGGGATGACGTTGGTCCTCGGCGTCGACCGGTTCATGTCCGAATGCCGCAGCCTGACCAATTTCATGGGCAATGCGGTCGCCACGCTGGTGATCGCGCGCTGGGAAGGAACGCTCGATGGCGACCGTTTGAAAGCGGCCTTGAATCATTAAGTTTCAGATATTTATCGGGAGAATTTTGGGCCATGTGCGAATTGCTGGGATTGTCCGCATCGGCACCGGTCGATGTCACGATGTCGTTCGGCCGGCTCGCCGCGCATGGCGGCAAAGGCGGCAATCCCGATGGCTGGGGCATCGCCTATCTCGCGGGCGATGACGCGCAAGTCTGGCGCGATCCGCATGCGGCGGCCGACAGCCCGTTTGCGCGCTTCCTCACCACCGAGCCGGTCACCAGCCACACCGTCATCGCGCACGTACGCCGCGCGACCGCGGGCGGGGTCGCGCTTGCCAACACCCAGCCGTTCATGCGCGAGCTGTTCGGCCGCGTGCATGTCTTTGCGCACAACGGCAGCTTTCCTGCCATCGGCGCGCTGGCGCCCACGTCATGGTTCCGGCCGCTTGGCGAAACCGATTCGGAGATCGGCTTTTGCCGCATGCTGGCGCAAGTGGCGGGCGAGGGCGATGATACGCTCGCGGTGCGGCGCGTGTTTGCCGATACCGCGCACAGGCTGAGCGCGTTGGGCCACGCCAATCTGCTCTATGCCTCGGCCGACCGGCTGTTCGTCCACAGCGACTGCCGCACGATGGGCCCCGATGCGCCGCCCGAACCCGGGCTGTGGGTGGTTCAGCGCCGTTTCGACGCGACCGAAACCGCACATGATACCAATGCAGTCGTCGGTGTGCGCGGATCGTCGCTGGTAGTGACAGCAGTCGCCAGCGTGCCGCTGACCGACGAAGCCTGGCGGCCGCTGCCGCGCGGCACGATGCTGGAGATTGCGGCGGGCGAAATTGTCTATGAAGGGCCGGTCGACGCGGCCTTGGCCATGAAGGCGTGACAATGCCGGACGCAGCCAAGCCGGTTTGCCTCGTGATCGGTGCAGGCGAGGGTGTTGGGCAGGCGATCGCGCATGCCTTTGCGGCAGCGGGTCATCCGGTCTGCGTCACGCGGCGCGCGCGCAATTTCGACCAGTTGCAGGCGCTGGTGGCGGGGATCGAGGCGAGGGGTGGCGTGGCGCACGCGTTCGGCGTTGACGCCCGGTCGGAAGCAGAGACCATTGCCCTGTTCGACCGCATCGAACGCGACATCGGCCCGATCGGCATCGTGGTGTTCAACATCGGCGCCAATGTGCAATTCGGCATTCGCGAAACGACCGCGCGCGTGTTCACCAAAGTTTGGGAAATGGCCTGTTTTGCCGGTTTTCTGGCGGGGCGCGAAGCCGCGCGGGTGATGGTGCCGCGCGGTAGCGGCACGATCCTGTTTACCGGGGCGACCGCCAGCTTGCGCGGGCGCGAAGGCTTTGCCGCGTTTGCGGCCGCCAAACACGGCTTGCGCGCGGTGGCACAGGCTGCCGCGCGCGAACTGGGCCCGCTCGGCATCCACGTTGCCCATGTGATCTGCGATGGCGCGATTGACGGGGTGTTCATCCGCCAACGGGTCGGCGATACCGGCGCCTTGCTGCGCGAAGATGCCATTCTCAAACCCGAGGATATTGCCCGATCCTATCTCTGGCTGCACCAGCAGCCGCGATCGGCGTGGAGCCACGAAATCGACGTGCGCCCCTGGCGCGAACAATGGTGAGCCAAATGAGCGACAAGACGATTGAAATGCTGTTCGATTTTGGCAGTCCCAATGCCTATCTGGTGTGGAAAGTGCTGCCCGCGCTGGCTGCGCGCCACAATGCGCGCATGGCCGTGGTGCCGTGCCTGCTCGGCGGGCTGTTCAAGCTGACCGGCAACCAGGCGCCGATGCTGGCGTTTTCTGCCATCAAAGGCAAGCTGGCGTACGAAAATCTGGAATTCCAGCGGTTTATCGATCTTCACGGGCTGACGCGGTTTCGCATGAATCCGGCGTTTCCGATCAACACGCTCACGCTGATGCGCGGGCTGATCGCGGCGCGGACGATGGGCGTGGAACAGGCCTATATCGAGGCCGGGCTGGCCGCGATGTGGGAAAATGCGCGCAAGATGGACGATACCGCAACCATTGCCGAAGTGATGACCGATGCCGGGCTCGATGGCGCGGCGCTGGTCGAGGCGACGCAAGACCCCGCGATCAAGGCCGAACTTGTGCAACTGACCGAAGCGGCCGCCGCGCGCGGGGCGTTCGGCATTCCGACGTTCTGGGTCGCTGGCGAAATGTATTTCGGCAAGGAACGGTTGCCGCAGATCGAAGCACAACTCGCGCGCTGATTCGCCCGTCGGCCCGGCCTCGCAGCAATGCCCCGAAGGATGCGACGTTGCAATTCGGCGACAGAGCGCCTATGTCTGTGGGGCTAACGTCGCCTGAGACTGGACTTTCGGCTCCTTCGCCTTCCGATCCTTATCACGACTCTTCGCTCTGCGGGCACCTTTGTCCGCAGACCATTCTGCCTGTGTAAGGATCCGGATCATGCCAGTAGGCACCGTAAAATTTTTCAATGCCGACAAGGGTTATGGCTTTATCGCGCCCGATGATGGCACCCCTGACAATTTTGTCCACATCAGCGCGGTCGAACGCGCCGGGCTTCGCACGCTGCTCAAGGATCAGCGTCTGAAGTACGAACTCGAAACCGATCGCCGGGGCAAGACCGCAGCCGTCAACATCGAAGCGGTCTGATCGCATGGCCAAAGAGGAGCTTTTGACCCTCGAAGGCCAGATCGACGAAATCCTGCCCGATGGCCGTTTCGGCGTCATGCTCGAAAACGACCATCGGATCATCGCCTACACGGCTGGCAAGATGCGCAAATTTCGCATCCGGTCGGTCGTGGGCGACAGGGTCCGCGTCGAAATGACCCCCTACGATCTGCAAAAGGGTCGCATCGTGTTCCGGGACAAAGGCCCCGGCGGCGGCAGCGGACCCGGGCCACAGCGCAAAAGACGCTGACGCTTTTCCTTCATACCGGCGCGCGGTGCGCGCCCAGGACTTTCATGATTCAATTTTCTACAACGTACTGTGATTTTCGTTTTTCCAGCCTGCAAAAACCCGCCGTCCCGGTCAAGTTCGGCATCAATATCCCCCGTCGGCAATCGCCGGTGCTGTCGCGACATGAACTGCGGCAAGTGATCCGCGACATGGTCGACTGATTTGCGGGCGCCGTGGTGCGCGAATGACCCCCCCGCCCGGGGGCGAACCGAAAGGGGCCGAAATGTCTGCATCCTGCCAATTCTACCTCGATCAGGCGGCGCTGTGCGCCCAATCGGCCGAGCGCGCCACGCTCGCCAACCAGCGCGAGACGTATGTCCGCGCGGGTGCGGCGTGGCAGGCGCTTGCCGACCGCGAGATCGATATCGCCGCCGCGCGCGAAAAGCGCGATGCCGAAAAGGTGGCGCGCCAGATCGAGCCCGATCAGGCGCGCGACCGGATCGTGCAGTTCGGTGCTGCAGCCGGCGCCGAAACCCGGTAAGGGCGCAAGGCAAGCACGCTTTGGCCGCGCGGACCTGGTCCGCGCGGCGCATTCCATTTCCCTGTGCAGGCGTGCCGCGCGAGCGGGTGGGCCTGAGCCAACCGTCCGAAGTACACTTTGTCATGCCATTTTCCACGCTTCCCCCGCTGATCTGCACCGCGCTTGCCGAACAGGGCTATGCCGAGCCCACTCCGGTCCAGGCCGCCGTGATGGCGCCCGATGCACAGGCGCGCGATCTGCTCGTCTCGGCCCAGACCGGGTCGGGCAAGACCGTCGCATTCGGCATTGCCATGGCGGAAAGCATTCTCTCGGCCGATAGCGAAGCGCGCTCGCGCAATCCGCTGGCGCTGGTGATCGCGCCGACTCGCGAACTCGCGTTGCAAGTCAGCCGCGAGCTTGCCTGGTTGTTTGCCAAGGCACAGCTTCGCATCACCACGTGCGTCGGCGGGATGGACGCGGTCAAGGAACGCCGCGCGCTCAACCATGGCACGCAGATCGTGGTCGGCACGCCGGGGCGTTTGCGCGATCACCTCGAACGCGGCGCGCTCGATTTGTCGTCGCTGCGCTATGTCGTGCTCGATGAAGCCGACGAAATGCTCGACATGGGCTTTCGCGAAGATCTCGAGGAAATTCTCGAAGCGACGCCGGCCGAACGCCGCACGCTGTTGTTTTCGGCGACAATGCCGCGGCCGATCGTGACGCTCGCCAAACGCTACCAGCGCGATGCCTTGCGCATTTCGACGGTTGGCGACAGCTCGGGCCACGGCGACATCGAATACCAGGCGGTGGCCGTATCGCCCGCCGATATCGAAAACGCGGTGATCAACCTCTTGCGCTTTCACGAGGCGGAGACCGCGATCCTGTTTTGCGCGACGCGCGACAATGTCCGCCATCTCCATTCCTCGCTGACCGAGCGCGGCTTTGCCGCTGTCGCCT
>CAITOD010000391.1 GCA_903893935.1 uncultured Sphingomonadales bacterium | reverse complement strand
GCCCCTCCCCTGAAGGGGAGGGGAGAAGAGTCGCAATCATTGCAGCTTGGTATGAGTCTTAGCCCGCCGGCGCCGGCTCAAATTTGCGCCGGCGCTGATTTTTGATCTTGCCAGCATGCCGGGCCTCGCATAAAGGCCCGGCTCCCGGCAGCAGCGCTGCCACCGACCCCTCCCAGGGGGCGGCATGGGGAAAACGCGTGGGGCCATAGCTCAGCTGGGAGAGCGCTACAATGGCATTGTAGAGGTCAGGAGTTCGATCCTCCTTGGCTCCACCAGTTTACGCCTCCACCAGTTTACGCCTCCACCAGTTTGCAAAAATATTAAAAAGCAGAGGCTTGCAAGGGCGTATCGGCCAGGCTCCATGCCTGCTGAAACGCGGCATCGGTCTTGCGCGCTTCATCCGTCTTGCCTTGCGCGGCGAGCGCCAGCGCGAGCCCTTTGAGCGCCCAGCCATTGCCCGGCGTTCGCGCCAGATCGTCGCGATAAACCTGTTCGGCCTCGGCCGCCGCGCCGCTGCGCAACAAGGCTTCGCCCAGCACCTGGCGCGTCGATACGAACCAGTCGCGCGGCTCGTCGTAAGACAATTTGTCTTCGGCCACGACGCTCGCGCGCAAGGCGCCGATTTCATCGACCGTGCGGTGCTCGGCGCGCGCGATCCGTGCCTCCACCGTGGGGATGGCGACCGCGATCGTGTCTTTCAGCAGGTTTTGGCCGGCGCCGGTGTCGGCCGGAATCATGGCTTGCAGCGCTTTGAGACCGGCCAGCGATGCGCGTGCTCCGGCCAGATTGCCGGTCGCCGCCTGCGCCATGCCCAGTCCATAGAGATAGCCCGCGCGCAGCCCGGGGATCGCCGGATCGGGCGCGGGCATCGCCAGCATTTCGTCCCACAGCCCGAACCGCACGCGCGCCGCATATAGTTCGGCCACGTACCAATCCACCCCGGGCATCTGCATCAGCATCGCATCGGGCATGACGCGGTGCGATTGTTCGACAGCGTCGATCGTTTCGGCGCGGCGTCCTTCGGTTGCCGCTGAAAACGCGAGGAACTGGTAATTGTGCCCGGTGTACATGCCATAATAATCGGGCGCTGTGGTCAGCCGGGCATAGTCGAGATCGGCCTTGACCCCGCGCCGGTTGGCCTCGGCCGCCGCTTCGTAGAGCCCGACGCGCTGCTGGATATGCGAGGGCATATGCAGCAAGTGCCCTTCGCCCGGCGCGGCACTTTTCAGCGCTTCGGCGGCGACCAGCGCGTCGCCGGGATGCGGCGAGGCTTCGAGCGCATGGATCAGATAATGGTTCGCGCCGACATGCGCCGGATCGCGCGCCAGCACCCCGCGCAGGATGGCGACGATTTCGAGCGTTCCCGGCGCCGGGGTGCCGTCGGCGCTCCACAGCTTCCACGCGTGCAAGTTCATCAGCGCTTCGGCATACAGCGTCTGGATGTCGAGATCGTTGGGGTAGGCGTGCGCGACCTGGCCCAGCGCCGTGGCATAGTCGGTCAGCACGGGCAGCAGATGATCGGCATCAAGGCCATCGGCGCGCGGATAGCGTTTGACCAGCGCGCCGATCAGCGCCTGTTCGACCGGGGTGCCATGCCCCGCTTCGGCCACCGCGCGCTGCGCCGCGGCATAAGCCACGCGCCCGCGTTCGGCAGTCAGAAAGGGCAAGTTGTAATTGGGGCCAACCGCCAGCGACAGGCCCCAGTAGCAGGCGGCGCAATGCGGATCGAGTTCGGCGGCGTGCGCAAACGAGCGCGCCGCTTCATCGTGGTTGAAGCCCCACAACAGGCTCATGCCCTGGTCGAAATAGCGCTGAGCTTCGGCCGATGTGGTGGCGATCGCGCGGTGGGCGCGGGCCATCCCGTCGAACAGACGCGCGCTTTTGCCCCAGTCGGCAATGGTGGCAGGCGGGCCGGCCATCGGCATGGCCATCTGCATCGCGGGCGGATTGGCCAGCGCGATCGAACCCGCCATGCCCAAAGTAACGCCCAACCCGATCGTCAGAGACGCGCGCAGCCTCATCGGTGCTCCCCCTTTTGAGGGCCTTCAGAGTATCAGACTGTCACGCGCTGGCAAGCCGGGTGCGCGCGGCGATCCGTTCGAGCGCAAAGCCCAATACCATGACGCCCGCGCCAACCAGCGCGCCGGGTCCGAGATCGGTCAGCGAGGTCCACAGCATCACCACCGCGACCCCGGCAAAGGCCAGCGGAAACAGCGGAAACAGCGGCGTGCGCACCGGAAAATCAACGGTGCCGCGCAGCCGCCGCAAGCGGATCGCGGCACCCATGCCGAGCAGGATGAACACCCAGTAGACCGGCGTCATGTAATCGACCATCGCGCCAAAGCCATTGCCGGTAAGCCCTGCCAGCACGGTCAGCAGCCCGGCAAACCCCGCTACCGCCAGCACTGCTCCGATCGGGGTGCCGCGCCCGGCGTGCCACGCGGCCAGCCGGTGCAGCGCCGGGATCGTGCGCGATGCCGCCCAGGTCACGCGCGCGCCCACAATCAGCGTCGAATTGATGCTGGCGATCGCCGAAACGGTAACGACCATCACCACCAGCAGCGCGCCCGCCGGGCCAAACGCGGCGCGCGCCACATCGGCGCCGGGCGCATTGCT
>CAITOD010000390.1 GCA_903893935.1 uncultured Sphingomonadales bacterium | reverse complement strand
GTGGGGGCGAGCAGATAGACCAGCAGCGCGCGGACGGTCGCATGGGCGAACATCAGCGGGTAGAACGGCAGTTCGGGCGTGGGCACGGCCATCGAGCCATAGGCCGCGATCACCGCGCCGGGGCGGATGATTTGCAGGGTAACGGGCAGATTGCCGCCGAATTCGACTTCGACCACGCGGTCGACGCCTGCGCCGCCGGTGACCGCGCGCACCGCATCGACAACATTTTCGCGGCGGTAATCGATCACGTGATGCGCGCCCGCCGCTTGCGCAACTGCGGCCTTGGCCGCATTGCTGACCGTGGCGATCACGCGCGCGCCGCCCCAGCGCGCGAGCTGGATCGCGATTTCGCCGACCGCGCCCGCGCCGCCGGTCACCAGCACGGTCTGCCCGGTTACATCGCCATCGGCAAACACCGCGTGCGCGGCGGTCATCGCCGGAATGCCGAGACAGGCGCCCGCCGCGAAATCGACCGAATCCGGCAAGCGCACCGCCTGTGCGGCGGGCAGGCAGACATAGTGCGCGCAAGTGCCGTGCGGTCGGCGCCAGGCCGCGTTCCACACATAGACCCGCTCGCCAATCCGCGTTTCGGGCCCATGCGCGCCGACCGCATCGATCACGCCCGCGCCATCCGAATGCGGGATCTGCATGGGCAAGGCCATCGGCCCGCGCGAGCCGCTGCGAGTCTTGACGTCCGACGGATTGACGCCCGATGTGGCCAGCCGCACGCGCACTTCGCCGGCTTGCGGCAGCGGCAGCGGCTGCTCGCCGAATTGCAGCACTTGTGCGGCGGGGCCGACGGTTTCGTACCAGACTGCGTTCATTGGACCGGCTCCAGATCCAGCCACAGCCCTTCGGTGTGGCCATCGACGGCCAAGGCCTGGCCCGAAATGTTGCGCG
Source organism: uncultured Sphingomonadales bacterium (assembly GCA_903893935.1). Taxonomy (GTDB): domain Bacteria; phylum Pseudomonadota; class Alphaproteobacteria; order Sphingomonadales; family Sphingomonadaceae; genus Novosphingobium. Next base: position 7,564 of record CAITOD010000390.1, on the reverse strand, counting down.
CGGCTGGCGAGGCCAGAAACAGCGCCAGGGCCACCACTTCGTGCGGCTGGATGAATTGCCGCATCGAGCTTTGCCGCTTGTATTCGGCCGCGACCGCAGCGGGTTGCAAACCGCGCGCGGCGGCATCGCGCGCGATCACGCCCTCGATGCGCGGCCCGGCGACGCTGGCGGGGCAGATCGCGTTGACGGTGATGCCTTCGGGCCCCAGTTCCATCGCCCAGGTCTTGGTCAGCCCGATCAGCGCCCATTTGCTCGCCACATAAGGGCTGCGCAACGGGCACCCGAACAGGCCGGCGTTCGACGACATCGTGATGATCGCGGGCTCCACGCCCCGGCGCAGGCGCGGGACCGCGAGGCGGGTGGCAAGGAACGCGCCGGTCAGATTGACATCGATCGTGCGGCGCCAGTCTGCGGGGGTGATATCCTCGACCCGACCGGTCGGGCCCGAAACGCCGGCGTTGTTGATCAGCACATCGAGCCGCTCGCCAATGCCTTCGAAAAAGCGCGCCATGTCGGCTTCATCGCTGACATCGGCCTGGCAGGTGCGGATCGCCGGAGCCGTGCGGCCGAGGTCCGCAAGTGCTGCCGCCTGCACATCGCACACGTGCACTTCGGCCCCTTGCGCCAGAAATGCTTCGGCCAGCGCAAGCCCGATGCCCGAAGCCCCGGCGGTAATGGCAATCTTTCGCGGCTGCATGATCGCGCTCAGCCGAGGGTCGCCACGTCGATCCGCGCATCATCGGGCGCGGCATGCGCGGCCCAGGCTTCGGCAGTGGTCATCGGGCAGGTTCCATCGGGTTGGGGTAACGCAGGCGCAGTCTGGGCCATCAGCGGTTTACCCGCAAGCCCGCCTGGCCACTGGACGCCTGCGCGCGGTTCAATTAGGCGGTTGATTATCGCGGGTGTGGTCCGCGAGCCTTGGGAGGCAAGACCCGTGTTCGACACGCTGACGCTGGCCGAATTGCCCGATGCAGACGAGGATTTGCGCGCAGTGGTGCGCGATGTGGTAGCACGCCATGTGGCCGGCCTGCCGCTCGACCGGCGCGCGCGGTCGTGGCAGGGGTTCGATGCCGGTTTCAGCCGCGCGCTGGGTCGTGCAGGGCTGCTCGGGCTGACTTTGCCCAGGGCCTATGGCGGGCACGGGCGCGGGCCTTTCGCGCGGTTTGTGGTGGTCGAAGAATTGCTGAGCGCGGGCGCGCCGGTCGCCGCGCACTGGATCGCCGATCGGCAATCGGCGCCGTTGATCCATGCCTTTGGCACCGAGGCGCAGCGGCAGCAGTATATCCCGCGCATCTGCCGGGGCGAACTGCTGTTCTGCATCGGCATGAGCGAACCCGGCTCGGGGTCGGATCTCGCCTCGGTGCGCACGCGCGCCGATCGCACCGATACGGGTTGGGTGGTCAATGGCCAGAAGATCTGGACCACCAATGCCATGCATTCGGATTACATGATCGCGCTGGTGCGCACTTCGGGCAGCGCGGCCGACCGCCATGCCGGGCTGTCGCAGCTGATCATCAATTTGAAAGCGCAGGGCGTGAGCGTGCGGCCGATTGTCGATCTGACCGGCGACGCGCACTTTGCCGAAGTGTTTTTCGACAATGTGGCGCTCGGCCCCGATGCGCTGGTGGGGGCGGAAGGCGAGGGCTGGAAGCAGGTCGGCGCCGAACTCGCGTTCGAACGCTCGGGGCCCGAGCGGATCTATTCGAGCGTGGTGCTGCTCGACGCCTGGGTGCGCCACGTGCAAGGCGTGCGGCGCAGCGATTGCGCCGCACTGATCGGGCGGCTGACCGCCGAGCTCGCGACATTGCGTGCAATGTCGATCGCCTGCACCGCGCGGCTCGCCGCGGGCGAAAGCCCGGTGGTCGAAGCGAGCATCGTGAAAGATCGCGGCACCGGGTTCGAGCAGGAATTGCCCGTGGTGATCGGCGACGATCTTGCCGCGCACCCCGACGAGCCGGTGAGCGCCGAACTCTATCGCACGCTGATGTATGTCACGCATATCGCCCCCAGCTTTTCGCTGCGCGGGGGCACGCGCGAAATCCTGCGCGGGATTATCGCGCGCGGCATGGGGCTGCGGTAAGCCATGGAACTGCTCGAACCCTTCGCCCGCCTGCTCGATGATGCGGTGTCTCCGGCCACGATCCGCGCGCTCGAACAAGGCGCGTCGTGGGAACCGGCCTGGGCGGCGATTGCCCAAAGCGGGTTTTGCGACGCGCTGGTGCCCGAGGCGCACGGCGGCGCCGGGCTCGTGTTTGGCGAGATCGAGGCTTTGGTGCGCGCGCTCGGCGCCCGCGCGGTGCCGCTGCCCGTGGCCGAAACGATGCTGGCGCGCGCACTGCTCGGCGAAGCGGGCATGGCCGCGCCCGAAGGCCCGATCGTGCTTGCCGCGACGCTGGCGCAGCCGGTGTGCGGTGCCCTGGTCGCGTCGCACGCGCTGATCGACACCGGCGACAGGCTGGTGCTGGCGGCCTTGCGCGACATGGCGCCCGCGCCGATCGGGGTGCACCACGCGCTGTCGGCGCGGCTTGGCGCCACGCCGCAAGGCCCCGAACTGCCGCGCCCCGCCCACGGCTTGCGCCCGCTTGCCGCAGCCATGCGCGCGCTGCTGATCGCGGGCGCCGCCGAACGCCTGACCGAAATGGCCGCAGCGTATGCCGAAACACGCGTGCAATTCGGCAAACCGATCGCGCGCCAGCAGGCGCTGCAACAGATGCTCGCGGTGATGGCCGAAGACATGGTCGCCGCGCGCCTCGCCGCGCAGCTGGGCGCATCGCGCGGGCTCGCTGTCCCGCGCGCGCTCGCCGCCGTGGCCAAGCTCACCACATCCGCCGCCGCCCCGCGCCTCGCCGCGAGCGCACACGCGGTCCACGGCGCGATCGGCGTGAGCGAGGACCACGATCTGCAATTGTTGACCCGGCGCCTGCACGAATGGCGCCTCGCCGATGGGTCGGAAGGCTATTGGGCGGGGGTGCTGGGCGCAATGCGGCTGGGTGACCCGGATGGCACGGTCGATTGGGTGCGCCGGTCGATCTTTGCGTGATCGCGTTGTCCGAATTTGCGCGTCGGCGAGACGAGTAAGCGGGTGGCGCGAGCGTTCAGGCGCGCAACAACGCGGGCAGAGTGCCGCTCATCCCGCGCGCTTCGTCCATGAAGAAGCGTTTCAGCGCGGGCGTGCGTTGTACGCCGGCCATGCCCAGCCGGCGCACTGCCGAAGGCAGGCGGCCGGGAATGCCGAACAGGCGGGTGAGCACATCGGTTGCGCCGGCCACCATGAAGCCGTCGAGCGCGCGCCAGCGTTCGTAGCGCTTGAGCATTTGCGCGTCGCCCGGGTCGAGGCCTAGCCGCATGCCTTCGGCCAGCACTTCGACCAGCGCCGCCACATCGCGCAAGCCCAGATTGAGGCCCTGGCCGGCGATCGGATGCATGCCGTGCGCGGCATCACCGACCAGCACCAGCCGGTGTTCGGCGACTTTGGCAGTGTGGTGGAAATTGAGCGGATACGACGTGCGCGGCGCGGCGAGCGCGATTGTGCCGAACATCCCGCCCATGCGCCGCGCGACTTCGCCGATGAACGCCGCATCGGGCAAAGCCAGCACGCCCGCGGCATCCTGTTCGGCAACGGTCCACACGAGCGCGCTGCGATGGTTGCCTTCGGCATCGTCGAGCAGCGGCAGCAGCGCGAAAGGTCCGGCGGGATAGAAGATTTCCCACGCCACGTTGTCATGCGATCGCGCGTGCGTCAGCCCGGCGATGATCGCGCGGTGGTGATAGCTCCAGCGCGCCGGCGTAAACCCGGCTTCGTCGCGCGTGGGCGACTGGCGCCCTTCGGCGGCGACCAGCAGCCGCCCCGCGAGCACGCGCCCGTCTTCGAGCGTGACCGAGACCCCGTGCGGCCCGCGTTCGCGCGACGCGACATGCGCATTGGGCAGGAAGCGGATCAACGGTTCGCGCGCGGAGGTTTCATACATCACCAGCCGCAGATCGCGGTTGGCGAACATGCGGCCGAGCGAACTGTCGCCTTCATCGGGGCGGAAATCGATCCGCCCCGGCTTCATGCCGTCGGTCACCGCAATCGCGTCGATCGGACAGCCGCGCGGGGCGAGCGCCTCGGCCATGCCGAGGTGCGTGTAGAGGTTCCAGCTCGCGGTCGAAATCGCCGAGGCGCGGCCGTCGAAGCCTTGCGCGGTGAGCGTCGCGGGGTCCGAACTGTCGACCACCACGCTGGCAATGCCTTCGCGCGCCAACCCGATGGCGAGCGTCATGCCGACCAGCCCGCCGCCCAGGATCACCACATCGCCGGTCATATCCGCGCTCACGGATGCACTCCGCACGTCGAGCCCGGCCCGGCGTCGAGATCGAGGCAGCGGCCATCGAACGTATCGGGCGGCAGTTTCAGCCCGACCCAGGCGGCAAGGCTGGGCGCGATATCCACCGTTTCGACCGGGCTCGGCTGTTCGAACCCGGTCATGCCTTTGCGCCAGAACAGGATCGGCACGCGCCGGTCATAATCCCACGCGCTGCCATGCGTGGCGACATAGCCCGGCCCCGCGCCGGTCAGCGAAATCACCCCGCGCTTGAGGATCACCACGAAATCGCCCGAACGCGGCGCATAGAACGAGGCCCGCGCGCGCTGGATCAGGCTCCAGGTTTCGGGCGAGCCGGTGGGCAGCGGTGTGGCGGCGAGTTCATCGGCGGTGATCACCGCGGCAACCTGGCGCTGCGCGGTGAGATCGGTGCGCGCGGCCGCGATTGCCGCCGCTTTCTGATCGGGGCTCAGGTCTTTGCGCAACCAGACATCGCCCGACGTGCCTTCGGCCAGAAACAGGCCTTTGGGATCGAGCCCCAGTTTGGCGCCGACGCGTTCGCTGAGTGCAGCGGGCAACAGCGCCCGGTCGGCGCGTTCGGCCTGCGGCAGCGCCTGTTGCGCCAGCCGTTCAGGCAGATCGAACCCGCCGTGATCGGCGGTCAGCACCACGCCGTAATCGATCCCGCGCGCATCGAGCGCGGCAAAGAAAGCGCCCAGCGCGCTATCGAGCTGGTGCAACTGGATGCACATTTCCGCGCCTTGCGTGCCGAACCCGTGGCCGATGTAATCGGTTGCCGACAGGCTGATCGCCAGCACGTCGGGCGTGGGCGCGCGCCCCAGCCGGTCGGCATCGACCAGCCGCGTGGCGAGTTCGAGCACCGCGCGATCGAGCCTGGGCGACGCGCGAAACGCGGTGGCATCGCCGGGGGCAAGCGCAAAGCGCCCGGTGCCCACGGTAACCGTGCCCGCCGTGACCGCGCGGTCGCGCGCCGCGCAATCGGCCGGCAAGGCATAGCCGGGATCGCCCGCGGCAAGCTCGGTGGCAACCGCCGCGTTCTGTTCGAGCGCGACATGCGCCGGCGTCACGCCTTCGAGCGTGACAAAGCCTTTGCCTTTCCACCAATAGACATCGTCGATGCGGTGCCCGCCCATCATCAGCGCGGCGCGGTCTTTGCCCGACACCGCGACATTGCGGCTGGTCGGCCAGACCGCCTTGATCCGTTCGCCGAGTGTGGGCACCAGCAGATGCCCGACCGAAGCGACATAATCGCCGGGCGTCGCGGCGGTTTTGGTTTCGTCTTCAGCGCAATAAACCGATTTGGCGGCGCGCGCGACCGACTGGTCGAACCAGTTGTTGGCGATGATCCCGGTATGCGCGGGGCGCATGCCGGTCAGAATGGTCGAATGGCCGGGGCACGTCTCGGTCGCGGCGTGCGACTGATAGCCCGATGGAAACACCGCGCCGCTGGCAAGGCGCGCCAGCCCGCCGGTGAATTGCGCGCGGTATTGCGCGAAGAGATCGGCCGAAAACTGGTCGATCGCAATAGCGATCACCAGTTTGGGCGCGTCGGCCGCGGGAACCGGGCCGGCGGGCACCGGTGCTGCTGCCGGATGGTTGCGCGCCAGTGCCGGCTGCGCGAGCGAAAGCGTGAACGGGGCGATCAGCAGCATGGCCTTGCGGGCAAAGGTCACGGGTGGGGTGCTCCTCATGGGGGTCATCGCTGGACTCGGGACAGGCGGGTTCCTATCTGTGCCGCTGATGGCCCCGCGACTTGCGCGGCGCAAGGGGTCCTGCACCAATGGTTTGCCGCCAGAGAGGCGTTTGATGCCCCACACCCGTTCGCCGCATCGCACCGCGTTGCGCGCCGTGGCGTTGCTGCTCGCAGCCGTGTTCGCGCTCGCCGGGCTGCAACCGGCCTCTGCGCAGAGCTTCGGGCCCGCCGGCCCCGCGCATATCCGCGCTTCGCTGGTGGCCGAACGCAGCGCGGCGCCGGGCGAAACGATCACGCTCGCGCTGGTGATGCAGCCCGCCAAAGACTGGCACGGCTATTGGTCCAACCCCGGCGACGCCGGTTTTGCAACCACACTCGACTGGACTTTGCCCAAAGGCGCGCAAGTGGGCGCCCTGCAGTATCCGGTGCCGCAGACCCTGCTGGTCGCGGGCCAGATGAACCATGTCTATGAACACGACTTTGCCATCCTGATCCCGTTCACGCTGCCGCGCGATGCCAAAGCGGGCAGCACGCTGCCGGTCACGGCGAAGGCGCAGTGGCTCGCCTGCAGCGCCACGATCTGCGTGCCCGAAGGCGCAGACCTTGCCACCGAAGTGCGCGTCGGCGCTGCCAGTACGCCCGATCCGCGTTTTGCCGAATGGCGCGCAGCGCTCCCCGCGCCGCTCGATCAGCCGGCGCATTTCGGTGCGAGCGCGACCGGGTATCGGCTCGCCATTCCGTTTCCGGCAAGCACGTCACTGCCCGATCCGCACGTGTTCATCGCGGTCGATGGCGTGATCGATTATGCCGCGCCGCAAGCGTTCAGCCGCAACGGCGAGACGCTGGTGATCGATCTCGCTCGGTCGAAATCGGCGGCAGGCAAAGCGGCGGACAGCCTGTCGGGCCTGCTGTCGCTCGGCCACGACAAGGCCGGGCACGATCTGGGCGGAATCAGCTTTGCCGCGCAGCCGGGCCCGGTTCCGGCTGCGGGAACACCGCTCGCCGGCCCCGCCAAAGCGCCGGGGTTTTCGTGGAGCCTGCTCGGCTTTGCAGTGCTCGGCGCGCTGGCGGGCGGGCTGCTGCTCAATGTGATGCCTTGCGTGTTTCCGATCCTCAGCCTCAAGGCGCTGGCGCTCGCACGCGGCAACAGCCACCATGCGCATCTCGAAGCGCTGGCTTACACCGCCGGCGTGGTGCTCGCCTGTCTGGCGCTCGGCGGGGTGATGCTCGCCTTGCGCGCAGCGGGTGGCGAAGTCGGCTGGGCGTTCCAGTTGCAGGACCCGGGCGTGGTCGCGGTGCTGCTGCTGCTGGCGATTGCGATCACCGCCAATTTTGCCGGGCTTTATGAATTGCCCGGGCTGTCGGTTGCGGGCGGCGCGCCGGGCAAAGGCGGCTTGTGGGGGGCATTTGGCACCGGGCTGCTCGCGGCGTTTGTCGCAACGCCGTGCACCGGCCCGTTCATGGCCGCCGCGATGGGCGCGGCGCTGGTCCTGCCGACCGTTGCCGCGCTCGGCGTGTTCGGCGCGCTCGGCCTCGGCCTGTCGCT
>CAITOD010000389.1 GCA_903893935.1 uncultured Sphingomonadales bacterium | reverse complement strand
CCTGTTCTTTGCGGCCGGCAAGCCCGACCAGGCCGCCAAACTGGCCGGCCTTGCGCGCACCCGCGTCGCCGACCAGCTGGGTCTGATCGAAGCCGACGCGTTCCGGCTGGGCTGGATCGTCGATTTCCCGTTCTACGAATGGGATGAAGACAACAAGAAAGTCGATTTCGCGCACAACCCGTTCTCGATGCCGCAAGGCGGGATCGAGGCGCTCAACGGCAGCGATCCGCTGTCGATCAAGGCGTTCCAGTATGATCTGGTGTGCAACGGCTTCGAAATCGCCTCGGGCTCGATCCGCAACCAGAGCCCGGCGACAATGGTGCGCGCGTTCGAGATCACCGGGCTGTCAAAGGCCGATGTCGAAGAACGCTTTGGCGGGCTTTACCGCGCGTTCCAGTACGGCGCGCCGCCGCATGGCGGGATGGCCGCGGGCGTCGATCGCATCGTCATGCTGGTATGCGGCGCGCAGAATCTGCGCGAAGTGTCGTTGTTCCCGATGAACCAGCGCGCCGAAGACCTGCTGATGGGCGCGCCGAGCCCCGCCGAGCCGAAGCAATTGCGCGAATTGTCGATCCGCGTGGTCGAGCCGGCGAAAACCTGATCGCCACACCGCCTTCACGTCTCCCACTTGCCAGCAGGCTTCGTGCCCATTAGGGCGATTGGCTGAACGGTGGAACACCCGTCTTTTGCACCCTGTTTTCGTCTGAAGGGACACATCGAATGAGCGATACCGCAGACCGCGTTAAGAAGATCGTTGTCGAGCACCTCGGCGTCGAGGCCGACAAGGTCACCGAAGACGCCAGCTTCATCGACGATCTCGGTGCCGACTCGCTCGACATTGTCGAGCTGGTCATGGCGTTTGACGAAGAATTCGGTGTCGAAATCCCCGACGACGCGGCGGAAAAGATCGCCACGGTCGCCGACGCGATCAAATACATCGACGAGAACAAGGGCTGATCACCCTGACTGGCCCCGGCGCACTGGTTGCTGCGAGCAGCCGGGGTGTCCGCACAAGGGTAGTGTAAAGGCAGGTCCGGCCCTATCTGATGGGCTGGGCCTGCTTTTTTGGGCCTGTTTCTTTTTTCGGAGAAATCAATGCGTCGTGTTGTGGTCACCGGACTTGGCCTCGTTACCCCGCTGGGCGCGGATGTCGAAACCGTCTGGGCAAACCTGATCGCGGGAAAATCGGGCGCCGGGCCGATCACGCGGTTCGATGTCAGCAACCAGAAATGCCGCATCGCTTGCGAAGTCAAACCCGCCGGGCACGAATACGGCTTTGATCCGGCCTTGCGCGTCGATCACAAGATCCAGCGCCAGGTCGATCCGTTCATCATCTATGGCATCGATGCCGCGGGCCAGGCGCTCGAAGACGCCGGCCTTGTCGATATGGACGACGCGCTCAAGCTGCGCACCGGGTGCTCGATCGGGTCGGGCATCGGCGGGTTGCCGGGGATCGAAAGCGAATCGATCGTGCTCCACGAAAAAGGCCCGGGGCGGGTATCGCCGCACTTCGTCCACGGGCGGCTGATCAATCTCATTTCGGGGCAGGTGAGCATCAAGTACGGGCTGATGGGTCCGAACCATGCGGTGGTCACGGCCTGTTCGACCGGCGCGCATTCGATCGGCGACGCCGCGCGGATGATTCGGGACGATGATGCCGACGTGATGCTGGCGGGCGGATCCGAATCGACGATCAACCCGCTCGGCGTGGCCGGGTTTGCCCAGGCGCGCGCGCTCAACTGCTCGTACAACGATCGCCCCGAACAGGCCAGCCGCCCCTATGACCGGGATCGCGACGGCTTTGTGATGGCGGAAGGCGCGGCCATGCTGGTGTTGGAAGAATTGACTCACGCGCAGGCGCGGGGCGCGCAGGTCTACGGCGAGATCATCTCGCATTTCT
>CAITOD010000388.1 GCA_903893935.1 uncultured Sphingomonadales bacterium | reverse complement strand
TGCAATGCGTCAAATGACGTACATCATTATTGCATCTTTACGAAATCTTTATTTAAAGCCCGCGCAATCGCCTTTGTATCTTAATTCGCGTCTCGCCTAGACCTTGGCTCAGGCGGCCTGACGCGTCAAACCCCGGCCAAGGGGTGCGCGATCGGTTGGCCGAAATGGGGCATCCGATGAACAAACTTACCGCGGGCCTGTTGGCAGGCGCTGCCTTGTGCCTGAGCAACCCGGCCCACGCTGCCAGCCCGTCAAGCCCTGCAACCGCAGATGCTGCCAACCCTGCCGGATCGGCAGACCAGACGCCTGCGCCTGCAACATCGGCACCGGCTGCACCCGCGACGATCAAGGATTCCTCGCTCGGCACCAGTGTGATCGGGCGGTTTTTCAACTACCAGGCCGCCGAATGGGGAAAAGCGGCCTCGCCGCTCGAAACCGATCCCAACGCGCCGCCTTCGCGGCGGCCCGACTGGGCGCCGGCGCCGGTTACTGCACCGCCATATCCTTTCACGGAGTGGCCCTACGGCGGCTCTGAACTTATGGGTTTGACCCGGCCCAGTTCAGTCGACAGCCCGCTGATGGTTGCCCTTGCCGACACCGGGCTCGGCAAGGCAATGGCAAGCTCGCACATCCAGGTCTACGGCTGGGTGGATGTCGGCGGCAACCTGTCGACCAGCAACGTCCACCAGGGCAACCAGCCAGCGGCTTATGCCTATGCCCCCAACACGGTCACTTTGGATCAGGCCGTGCTCTATATCGAACGCACGCCCGATACCGTGCAGAGCGATCACGTCGATTGGGGTTTCCGCGTTTCGGGGATTTACGGCTCCAACTATCGGTATACCGCCTCGCGCGGTTTCCTGGTTGATCGCGGGCTGTTTCAGAAAAACAAGATCAACGGTTACGATATGCCGATGATCTACGCCGAATTGTTCGTGCCGAAGATAGCGCAGGGCTTGCTGATCCGTGTGGGTCGTTACATCTCGCTGCCCGATATCGAGGCGCAACTCGCCCCCAACAACTATATGTACACACACTCTCTAACGTACACCTTCGACAATTATACCAACGAAGGCATTCAGCTCACCCTGGCTGCCACGAAAAACCTGTTCCTTCAGTTAGGGGTCAGCATGGGCTCCGACACCGCTTTGTGGAATTCGAACAAGAAACTGCCCAATATCGCCGTACAGACTTATGGTCAGTCGATTCCTTATGGCACCGATGCAAGCGGACACACGCTTTACACCGCCGATACTTTATTTCCCAATGCGACTTTCAAAACCGATCCGGGCGCAGTGCCGTCGCTGACCGCCTGCGTGAGGTACCAGACGGATTCGGCGCGCGACAACATCTATCTCTGCGCAGACGCGATCAATTCGGGCACCTGGGGCTATAACAACCTGCAATGGTTCGGCATGACTTATTATCACAAGTTTACCAGCAACACGCACGTGTCGTTCGAAAGCTATACGCTTTACCAAAAACACGTCGTGAACATCGATGCAGGATCACCGGGTGCAGCAATCTATGCGGCGGGCGGCACGCCGTTCAGCCCCCAATTTTATCCGTTCAACGGCCCCGGCGGCGCCTACTGCGCCGATCCGTCCGCCGTTTCGTGTACGGCGCATGTATTCACCGCACTGGCGTACTGGAATTGGGAACCAACGCCGATGGACAACCTTTCGCTGCGCACCGAATATTATAACGATGAAGAGGGTCAGCGCACCGGTACCAAAACCCGCTACTACGAAGTCGGCATCGGCTGGCAGCATTGGTTTTCGCCACAGATCGAAGTGCGGCCCGAAGTGACCTATTACCGGTCGATCGACGGGGCCGCATTCAACAACGACTTTTCGACCGGCAACACGGCTTTTGCCAAGAATCACCAGCTGTTGGCGGCAGGCGACATCATCATTCACTTCTGAGCCCCGGGCCGTTTCAAGCCCGGGTCCTGGGGGCTGCCGACCTGCCGGCAGCCCCCTTTTTTCGGGAGCCCGCTCGCGTCAGATCGCGATGTACATCAGGTTTTCGCCGTTGATGAACAGCTCGAAATTGCGCCGCCCCATTTCGCGCTGAAACCCGGCGCTGGTGTGTTGGCCCGGGTGCATCCAGTCGTGGGGTTCGACAATGATCATCGTCATTGCATCGATCCAGCTGCAATCGCCCGCAAACAGATCGGATTCAAACCCTTCGATATCGATTTTGGCGATGAACGGCGTGCCGTCGCTGACAGTGGCAAGCGCCTCGGCCATCGTGATCGCGGTGATCCCGCCCGTCGCGCTGCGGCGGGTGGTGACATCCCAGCCGGTGGCGCCATCACGCACCGCGACATGCCCGCTTTCCCCGGCAATCGCGGCTTCGAGCACCGTGGCATGCGGGAGAGGCGCCAGATTGGCGCGCAGGATGCGGGCGTTGTCGGGCTCGGGCTCGATCGCCACGATTGCCGCGTCGGGATAGAGCCGGTGGAACCACAGGCTGGCCGCGCCGATATTGGCGCCGGCATCGACAATCACCGGGCGCCGGCCGCTCGCGCAAATCCGGGCATAAGCTGCCGTAGCGCGCGCGGCCGCCGCATTGGCAACGCCCAGATCGTATTCGCGCTTGACGAACACCTGTTTCAGCGTCCCGACATCGCTGCCATCGACGCGCACCGTCACCGGCCCGACCCCGCGCATCGGCCAGCGGTATTCGCGCACGCGCGGCGTAAAGAAACGCAACAGCGCGGCATTGCCGAACAGCCGCCGGTTTTCGAGATTGCGGCGCACGCTCCCTTTGAGCCGCGTCAGATATTCGCGCAAATCCATGCCTCCTGCCGCAGAACAACGGCCTGATCGAAGCCAGTTTACCGGAGCCCGCGTCTATCGCGAACCGGCCGCGCAGCAAAGATAGCCGGGCAACAGTGTATGCACCGTTTCGGGATCGCTCGGCGGACCGCGAAAATCAGCTTTTGGGTGCCGGTGCCTGCCAGCCGCCGCCGAGCGCTTCGAACAGCGCCGCCGTATCGGTCAGCCGGGCCACTTGCGCCTGGACCAGCCCCTGTTCGGCCTCGCGAAGCGCGGTTTCAGCCGCGAGCACACTGGCAAACGGGGTCTGGCCCTGCTCGTACTGGTGCCGCGCCACCTCGAGACTGGCGGCAGCCGTGTCGCGCGCCGCCACATTGGCGCGCAAGCCATCGGCATCGGTGCGCAGCGCGGCGAGCGTGTCGGCCACATTCTGGAAGGCCGCGAGCACGGTCGAGCGATACTGCGCAT
>CAITOD010000387.1 GCA_903893935.1 uncultured Sphingomonadales bacterium | reverse complement strand
GGCTCGACCACCGTACCATCGACAGCAACCGGCGCATCGACGGTGTAGATCGCGCGCTCGAACGTGCAGTCGGGCAAGTCGAGCACCGCGCCGGGCTCAAGCCTGAATTCGACATAGAGCGTCGGCGACAGCGGCTGGACCGGCGAGGTGACGCCAAACTGCGTGCCGATCATGACCCGCGCGGCAAAACCCGGCCCGCTCGCTTCGGGAATGGCATCGGCAGGCGTATGCACAAAACCGGGCTCGCATTCCTCGAGCGCTTCGGGCAGCGCGCACCACAGCTGCAAACCGTGCATGTCGTAACTGGTGCCGCGCAAGTCGTCGGGCGCGCGTTCGGAATGGACGATGCCCCTGCCCGCGGTCATCCAGTTGATCGCGCCCGGTTCGATCCGCTGCACCACGCCGGTGCTGTCGCGGTGCATCATCGCCCCTTCGAACAGGTAAGTCACTGTTGACAGGCCGATATGCGGATGCGGGCGGACATCGTGGTTGTCGCCGGGCCGGCTGGTCACCGGCCCGAAATGATCGAAGAACACGAACGGCCCGACCGCCTGGCGCGCTGCCGCGGGCAGCAGCCGCCGCACCATGAAACCGCCGCCCAGGTCCTTGAGATGGGGTTCGAGCACATCGAGCAGCGCCATGATTGGTCCTCGCGGTCGTGCGGTCAGGCCCGGTTTTCGAGCTCGCCGGTGATCAGCTGCACGCTAACCCGGAAACTCAGATAGCACCACACCCAGTTGAGAATAACCGCCAGCCGGTTGCGCACGCCGACGAGGAACGCGACGTGAATCGCGCCCCACAGCCACCAGGCGAGCGCGCCGCTGAGTTGGAACAGCCCGAAATCGGCGACCGCCGCCTTGCGCCCGATTGTCGCGAGGCTGCCCATGTGCTGATAGGCAAACGCCGGCGGCGGGGCCGCTTGTTCGAGCCGCGCGCGGATCACTTTGGCCACATAGGCGCCGCCCTGTTTGGCCGCGGGCGCGAGACCCGGCACCGGCTGACCCTTCCACGCGGCGCTGGCGGCGGTGTCGCCGATCACGAACACATCGGGATCGCCCGCGATGGTCAGATCATCGCCCACCACCACGCGGCCGGCGCGGTCTTTCGCCGCGCCCAGCCAGTCGGCGGCGGGCGATGCCACCACACCGGCTGCCCACAGCACGGTGGCGGCTTCGATCCGCCGGTCACCCATCGCGATCCCGGCGGTATCGATGCCGGTAACGCGCGCGCCCAGCAGCACCTCGACACCGAGCGATTCGAGCGAGGCTTTGGCATTGGCCGAGAGCTTTTCGGGAAAGCTCGGCAGCACGCGATCGCCCGACTGGACCAGAATGATCCGCGCCTGCGACGCATCGATCGTGCGATAGTGATCGCTCAGCCCGGCGCGCGCCAGTTCGGCAATCGCACCCGCCAGCTCAACCCCGGTCGGACCCGCACCGATCACCACGAATGTCAGCAGGCGGCGGCGCTGCTCGGGGTCTTGCTCGGTTTCGGCACGCTCGAACGCGGTCAGCACTTTGCTGCGCGCCATAACGCCATCTTCGATGCGTTTCAGCCCGGGGGCATAGGGCGCCCATTCGTCGCGGCCGAAATAGCTGTGCTGTGCGCCGGTGGCGACCACGCAATAGTCGTAAGGCAGCACGCTGTCGCCGATCCGTACGTGCCTCGCCGCGCGATCGACCCCGGTCACCGTGCCCAGCCGCACCGAAACATTGCTATCGCCCTGGAACAGCCCGCGGATCGGCGTGGCGACATCGGCGGGCGACAGGCCACCGGTGGCCACCTGGTAGAGCAAAGGCTGGAACAGATGGTAATTGTGCCGGTCGATCAGCGTGATCCGCAAGGGCAGCGATTTGAGCGCGGCAGCACACGCCAGCCCGCCAAACCCCGCGCCGATGATCACCACATGCGGCCAGTCGGCAGGTACGGTGTCGCGCGGCCGGTCGAACAGCCAGTGGCCATGCAGCCATTCGCCGATCCGCCCGTCGATCGTCAGCGCACCGCCGCGATAGAGGCCGATGATCGCCAGAAACAGCATTACATAGAGATCGAGCTGCGACAGCGGATGCATTGTCGCGATCCCGGCAAACAGCAGGATCAGCAGGCCAAGCACCACCGGCAGCGCAAAGCCGGTGACCAGCAGCACCGCGCACACCACGCGCGCCGCATAAGGCAGCGGCGCGAATGTGCCCGACGGCAGCCACGGCGATGCCCCGGGCTCGCCCAGCATGGTGGCGGCCAGCCACACCCGCGCAAGCGTGAGGGTGGCGGGTGCGGCATAATCGCGCAAGGCATCGAGCGCGCGCATGACCGGGCGCGACAGCGGCAAGGCGCTGGCGCGCACGCCGAGTGCCACCGCGCGATCGATCGAAATCGCCCCCGGCCCGCGCACGACATACCAGGCCAGCAAGGCGATGATGAATGCATTGGGCTCGCTGCCGGTGCCGCCCAGCTGGCGCGTGACGGCAAATGCCAGCAAAGTCCCCGCCGAAATCCGGGTGAACAGGCCGAGCGTCAGCAGCAGGCTGGCCAGACTGTCGCCCGCGAAAATCGCATCGACATTGAACAGGCTGTCCGAAGCCGAACTGCTGCTCATCATCATGACTGCGCGCATCACGAAGGCTTGCGCCAGCGCGATCCGCACGATCAGATCGACCGGATCGCGCACCACGGCAAAAAACGCGCGATAAGCGGCGAGCCAGACGCGCAAAGTAATGCGCAAACGGGCCTGGCTTTTGCTGGACGAAGTCGATGGCGGCATTGTCGCTTCCTTCGCGGATCAGGGCGTTGAATCGCAGGCGTAAACGTCAGATCATTGGCAGGCCATGCTTACTCGCACTATTCGTCGGGTGCGTCGGTGCGGTTACACGCGCCGGTCTGCGATTTACGCATTGCCCGGTATTTCGGTGGCGCGGCGGAACGCCGCCGGGCTGATGCCGAATTGCGCCTTGAACGCGCGTGACAGCGCCGCTTCCGAGCCGTAGCCCACGACCGCGGCGATTTCGCCGATTTTCATCGAACCACTGCGCAGGTGATCGGCGGCCAGATTGAGCCGCCACGCGGTGACATATTTGAGCGGGGTCTGGCCAACCACGTGGGTAAACCGCGCGGCAAACACCGATCGCGAAAACCCTGCGATCAGCGCGAGCTTTTCGACGGTCCATGTGTGCGCCGGGTCGTTGTGGATGGCCGCCAGCGCGCGCCCGATCTGCGGATCGTTCAACCCGCCCAGCCAGCCAAGGCTGCCCGGGCTGTTGACACCCCATTCGCGGATCGCCTGGATAAACAGCAGTTCGATCAGCCGCGCGATCATGATCGCCGATCCGGGCTTGGGGTGATAGGCCTCGTCGGCCAGAAAATGCCGCGTCAGCCTGATCCATTCGAGCGGATGCCCCGGGTCGGGCCGGATATGCACGATCGGCGGCAGGACTTGCAGCAGGCGCCGAGCGAGCACCCCGTCAAAGCCGAACTGACCACACATCAGGCTGGCACTTTCGCCAGGGCCGCCAAACCGCATTACCCCGCCGCGATGATCGCCCAGTCCGGCAATCGCCGTCTCTATCGGCGTGGCCGGCAACGCGGGGTCGGTGGTCAGCACGTGCCCGCCACCCAGCGGCAGGATAACCAGATCACCGTCGATCAGCCGCACCGGCACGGCGCCATCCTGGATCAGCCACAGCGCGCCGTGATCGACGATATGAAAATACGACACCGGTTTGTGAAACGACAGGCTCCACGGCGCGCCGTTTTCGACCGCGCACACCACTTCGCCATGCATCCGCACCAGCGACAGCGCATCCGACATCGCATCGGGAAAACTGCTCAGATCGGGCATGTGCAAATATCCATAAGCCAAGACGTTGGATCAAGAAAACCGGCGTTCGAAACATAGACGCTCTTGCCAGTCTATCGATACAAAACAGCGCCAACAAGCCTTGCCAAAAAGCCTGCAGTGCCGATTCCGACAGGGGACAAATCATGACCACGCATACGCTTCCGGTACACGACAAGACGCTTGCCTATACATTTGCCGGCGAAGGTCCGGCCCTGGTGATAGTCCACGGCGTGGGCGGCCACAAGGAAGACTGGGCCGAAGTGGCCGGGGCTTTGGCGATGAGCCACAGCGTGCTTGCCATCGACATGCTGGGCTTTGGCGAATCCTCGAAGAACGGCGACGATCTGGGCATGGCGGTTCAGGCGGCGGCGATTGCAGCGCTGCTTGATGCGCACGAGATTGCGCGTGCGACGCTGGTCGGCAATTCGGTCGGCGGCTGGGTCACCGCGACATTTGCGGCAACATATCCCGAACGCGTCGAAAAGCTGGTGCTGATCGATGTCGCCGGGTTCAAGGCGATGTTCGAAGGCGAACCGCCGGTCAATTTCGATCCCGACAGCGCCGAAGAAATGCAGAAACTAATCGATATCACGATCAACGGCCCGGTCGCACAGATCCCGGGCATC
This sequence comes from uncultured Sphingomonadales bacterium, assembly GCA_903893935.1. Taxonomy (GTDB): domain Bacteria; phylum Pseudomonadota; class Alphaproteobacteria; order Sphingomonadales; family Sphingomonadaceae; genus Novosphingobium. The sequence goes on along the minus strand of CAITOD010000387.1, from coordinate 4,513 downwards.
GCAGAGCAGGCGTTCGAGCGCTACGTCGCAAGCGGCGAAAAGGCGATCAGCGCGACCTGGGGCAAAAGCATTTTCATATCGCCGCGGCTCGAAGAGCTGTTTCCTTCGATCACCGCGCCGACGCTGGTGCTGTGGGGGGCGGACGACAAGCTGTTCCCGTCGGTGCTCGCCGGGGTATTTGCAGCGCAGATCGCAGGCGCGCAATCGCATCTGATCGGCGGGGCCGGCCACTTCCCGCAGATCGACCAGCCCGAAGCGACCATCGCCGCGATTGCGAGGTTCGTTCAGTAAACGCGGTGAACTGCCAATCCCGACAAAGCGGAGTGACAATGGAACCGATCCTGCAATTGCCGCCCGGCCTGCCCCCGCATCGCGCGGCACCGCAAGCGCTTGTCGCAACGCGCGTGATCGCGGAATGGCCGCAGGGCACATTTCTCGAAAATCTTGCGGTGCTCGATAATGGCGACATCGCCGTTTCGGTGCTGAGCGAAGCGCGGATCGACCGCGCAACGCTCGCAGGGTCGGTCAGCACACTGATCCAGCTTGCCGCGCCGCCCACCGGGCTCGCCATGCTGGACGGCGCGCTCTATGCGGCGGTGGGTGAGCCCGGTGGCGCAGAGCCGGTGCTCTGGCGCATCGATCCGCAGACCGGCGCGGGCGCACCGCATCAGCCGATTGCGGGCGCAATCTTTGCCAACGGCATGACTCCGTTCGACAGCCACCGGTTGCTGGTATCGGATAGCTGGCAGGGCCGGCTTTACCTCGTCGATACCGTGGCGGGCACCACCGAAGTCTGGGCCGAAGACGAGCTTTTGACCCGCGCGCCGGGCGTCGATTTCCTGCCGGGGGCCAACGGGGTCAAGCGCTGGCACGATCGCGTGCTGGTTGCATCGAACGGACGCGCGCTGCTGATCGAATTTGCCGTAAGGACCGATGGCAGTGCAGGCGCTGCGCAAATTGTCGCCGAACAGGTACGGGTCGATGATCTGGCGTTTGACACGGCCGGCAATGCCTATCTCACCACGCATATCGGCCACAGCCTCGATCGGCTGGGGATTGACGGGGCGCGGGTGACGCTCGCGGGCGCAAACGAAGGCCTCGCCGGCTCGACCGCGTGCGCGTTTGGCCGTCACGACAACGAACGCAAAGCGCTTTACGTTTCCACCACGGGTGGTATCGTCCTGCCCGTGGATGGCATTCTTCAGGCCGCCCGGCTGGTGCGGCTTGATCTTGACGTGGAGGGATATCCGCTGACCGGCACCGGCTCGACTTAGCGATGGCAACCGCGGCGCCTGCGGTCAGCCCGGCGCTGCCCGCACCATCGCGGGCAGTGTTCGTGTCGCTGTCGGCGGCGCTGCTCGGGCAATTCTCGTCGGGGCTCGGGGCGCAGATGGTGTCTACCGCGCTGGTCGATCTGCAGGGCACGCTGGGCGTGTCGGCCGACGAAGCCTCGTGGATTTCGACCGCTTATTCGATGGGCGAAATCCTGATGATCCCGCTTGCCGGCATGTTCATCCAGGCATTCGGCATGCGCCGGTTCATGATCGCGCTGTGCGTGGGGTTCATGCTCACCGCGCTGGCTTCGACACTGGTGACGTCGCTGCCGCTCGAAATCACCTTGCGCGCGATGCAGGGGCTGCTTGGCGGGGGGTTTGGCGTTGCCGCCTTCGGCATGACCTTTCGCGTGTTCGGCGGGCGCAATCTGCCGTTCGGGCTGATGCTGCTGACTTTTGTGCAGACCGTTCCGGCGAGTCTGGGCGCGGTGCTGGCGGGCTGGCTCACCAGCTTCGACGGCGGCTGGACAATGGTCTACTGGGTCGAGATCGGCCTGACGCTGGTGGTGATGATCGAAGTCATGCTGTCGATCGACCAGCAATGCTTTGACAAATGTCCGATCCTGCGCACCGACTGGGCCGGCTACGGCTTTCTGGCGGGCGGTCTTGCCCTGCTGATCATGGCGCTGAGCCAGGGTCCGCGCCGCTTCTGGCTCGACAACGCCATGATCGGCTGGACATTCGTCGCAGCGGCGGTGCTGATCTGCGGCTTTGTTCTGGTCGAATACGGCCGGCCCAATCCGCCCAAAAACCGCATCATCGATTTCAGCCTGCTGCGCCGCCGCAGCTTTGCCGGCGCAATCGTGCTCAACATGCTGTTCCGCATGGCGCTGCTCAACACAAGCTATCTGGCTCCGCAGTTTCTCGGCCAGTTCCAGGGCTATCGCGCGCTCGAAACGGGCAATGTGCTGGTAACCGTCGCGCTGGTGCAACTCGTGGCGTTTCCGGCGACCTACTGGATGATGCGGCACATCGCGCTGCGCGTACCGATTTTCATCGGGCTGGTGCTGTTCGCACTCGGCGCGGCGGTAACCAGCCAGGCCACGACGATGAGTTCGGCCGACCAGTTTGCGCTGGCCGAAGTGCTGCTGGGCACCGCGCCCGCGCTGTTCGTGGTGCCGCTGCTGGTGATCGGCACGCGCGATGTCAAACCGAGCGATGGCCAGTCGGCCTCGACCTTTTTCAACGGATCGCGCAGCATCGGGCAGTTGCTCGGCACCGCCATTCTGGCAACAATGATCCGCGACCGCGAACAGTTCCATTCAGCGGTGCTGACCGAACGGATGGCAAGTGCTGCCACGCGGATCGATGCCTTGCGCGGCACGTTCGGCCATGTCATCGCCGACTTTGGCCGTGCCTCGGCCGCCGCGACCGCCAGCATGGCCGCGCAAGTGCGCCAGCAGGCCTTTGTGCTCGCGTACAACGACGTTTTCGTGTTCATGGCGCTGGTGCTCGGCGCGAGCGCCGTGCTGACTTTGTTGCTGCCCCCGCATGCTCCCATCAAACGACGAGCGCCATGACTGACACCATCGACCAACCGCTCGATACGCACGCCCACCGCCACCACTTGTCGCGGCGCTTGCTGATCGCGGGCACCGCGTTCGTGCTGATCGCGCTTGCCGTGCTGGTATGGCGCAACTGGCTTGCGCACCCGCGTCTCGAAGTGACCGACGATGCGTTTCTCGATGGCGATGTCACCGCCATCAGCGGGCGTGTACCGGGCTATGTCGCGCGCGTGGCGGTCGATGATTTCCAGTCGGTCAAAGCCGGCCAGACGCTGATCGAAATCAGCGACGACGATTATCGCGCACAAGTCGCCAAAGCCGAAGCCGATGTCGCCGCGGCCGAAGCCGCGGTCGCCAATCTTGGTGCCCAACGCCAGGTGATCGATGCCAATATCGCCGCCGCTGCGGCCAGCGCGCGCGCCACCGCCGCGACCGTCGAACGCAACCGGCGCGAAGCGGCACGCCAGCACAAACTGCTGAGCGAAGGTGTCGGCTCGGGGCAACTGATCGATCAGGCCGATGCCAATGCCAGCCAGTCGAGCGCGCAGCTGGCGCAAGCCAATGCGCAGACCGAAGCCGTGCGCAGCCAGTTGCGCACGCTCGCCGCGCAAGAGCAGCAGGCGCGCGCGGCACTGGCGGCACAGCGCGCGACGCTCGCACTGGCGCGGATCAATCTCGGCTATACGCGCATCGTTGCGCCCGCCGATGGGGCGGTCGGGCAGAAACTGGTCAAGCCGGGGCAATATCTTGCTGCCGGCGGCCAGGTGTTCAGCCTGGTGCCGCGCAAAGTCTGGGTGATCGCCAATTATCGCGAAAACCAGCTGACCCATGTGCGCGTGGGCCAGCCTGCAACAATCACCGTCGATACCTTTCCCGACGCCACGCTGCACGGGCATGTGCTGGCCTTTGCACCCGCTGCCGCCGCCAAGTTCGCGCTGCTGCCGCCCGACAACGCGACGGGCAATTTCACCAAGATCGCGCAGCGCATCGCGGTCAAGATCGCGATCGACAACCCCGACGGGCTCGACGGGCGGCTGCTGCCAGGCATGTCGGTGCGCAGCGAAATCGACACGCAATGATTGTGCGCGCGTCGCTGCTGCTGGCCACGCTCGTGCTGGCCGGATGCGCGGTCGGGCCCGACTATCGCCCGCCCGCCTTGCCCGCCACGACGGCGGCGTTCGTTGCGTCGCGCGCCGATCTTGCCGCAGCCGATGCCCTGCCGCCGGAGTGGTGGCGGCTCTATGACGATGCGCGGCTCGATGCGCTGATTGGCGAAGCGCTAGCCGCCAACACCGACTTGCGCGCCGCCGAAGCCAATCTGCGCGGGGCGGCAGCCGTGCTGCAGGCGGTGCGCGCAGCGCGACTGCCTTCGACCCAGGTGCAGGGCAGCGCGACGTATGGACGCGATGGCCTGAACGATGCGCTCTATGGCGCGGCAGGGCTGCCCGCGCCCGACGACTGGATCGAAACCGGGCGCATTGGAGTGTCGTATCAGCTCGATCTGTTCGGGCAAGTGCGTCGCGGAATCGAAGCCGCGCGCGCCGATGCGGGCGCAGCGGTTGCGGCGCGCGATGTGGTGCGCGTGACGGTCGTCGCGCAGACCGCAGCGGCCTATGCCGACATGTGCGCGCTGGGCCAGTCGGTCGATGTCGCGCAACGCTCGCTCGATCTCGC
>CAITOD010000386.1 GCA_903893935.1 uncultured Sphingomonadales bacterium | reverse complement strand
GTCACCGCGATCGAGGCCCCGGTATAGACCAGGAAAATCGACGAGAGCGACAGGCCCATCATCACGCTGAACGCCCAGAACAGCCCCTGCATCGCCGAAGTCGACAGGCGGTTGATGCCGAAGCTCATCACCATCACGAACGCCAGCGGCGCGAGCGCGATCACGAAGCGCAGCGGGGTCATCATGACCGCTTCGGCCATGCCCGATGCGGCAAAACCCAGCGCGACAATGCCCGACAGCAGCACGCCCGAGGCCATATAGTTGTAAATCGACAGCATGTGCCGGCGCAGACCGGCATCATAGACCGTGTTGCTGCGGCCCCAGGCGCCGGAAAGGCTCGGAGACGCGCCGAAGCCCGTCGACGAGGGCTGAGGGTCGTTCCAGTTTGCCATGATCCTGTAGTCTCCGTATCAGGGCCCGCAAAGACGGGTCCTTGCATGCAATATTGCGCCGGTTACGCGTGGATTCAAGCGAAACCGGCAAATTTCCTGATGCCACCGGGACCATTGCCCAAGGCTGAATGGAAATGCCTTCGAAATGCTAGCGCTGCGCGGCTTGGCGGGTCATTTCGGCGCTGCGATCGCGCGCGGCGCGCAAAGTGTCTTCCATCAGCCGCGCCAGCCGGTTGTCGGCATCGAGCACATCGAGCCCTTTCTGCGTGACCCCGCCGGGACTTGCCACGCGGCGCGCAAGTTCGGCCGGGCTGTGCGGCGAGGCGGCGGCCAGTTGCGCTGCGCCTTCGACCATGGCCAGCGCCAGCCGGTCGGCCTGCTCGCGCGGCAGGCCAAGCGCTGACGCACCGGCCGCGAGCGCATCGATGAAGCGATAGACGAACCCCGGTCCCGATCCCGCCAGCGCGGTCACCAGGTCCATCTGGCTTTCTGCGGCCAACCATTCGGCCTGCCCGAGCGGCGCCATCAGCGCCTCGGTTTTGGCGCGCGCGGCACCCGCCGCATCGCCAAACAGCGCGATCGGCGATTTGCCAAGCGCTGCGGCAAGATTGGGCATGACGCGCACGATTGCGCCGGCCGCGGGGAACGCGACGCGCAAAGTCGCCAGATCGACCCCGGCGAGAATCGACAGCACCAGCGTGTCGGCGCCCACCAGCGGGGCAACCGCCGGCGCTGCATCGGGCAATTGCTGCGGCTTGAACCCCAGCAAGATCACATCGACAGGCGCCTCACCCCCGGGCGCCGTATCGAGCAGCCGCACGCCTGCGGGTGCAGCGGTCAGATAGGGATCGATCACCGTGAAGGCCGCCGGATCGAGCCCGCCCACCAGCCAGCCCGCCAGCATGGCACCGCCCATATTGCCGCAACCGAATTGAAAAATGCGCAAATCTGCCCCCGCGAAAAACCGGCGTCAGGCCTCGCCCACCGCATCGACCAGCGCGCTCGCCAGCGCGTCGGCCGGGCTCTTGTCGCCCCACAGGATGAACTGGAATGCGGGGTAGAAGCGATCGCATTCGTCCACCGCCGCTTCGATCGCCGATTGCGCCTGGCCCAGGCTCAGCAGGCCCTCGTCGCCGAGCATCAGCCCATGGCGATAGAGCAGCACGCCGCCGTTCGACCAGATATCGAAATGCCCGACCCACACTTGCTCGTTGATCAGCGCCATCACTTCCCAGACTTGCGCGCGCTTGTCGTCGGGGACGCGAATATCGGGCAGGCACAGCAATTGCAGCACGTGGTCTTCGTCGCGCCAGATGCAGCGGATCTGATAATTGGCCCACGAGCCCTGGATCTCGCCGTGGATTTCATCGTCGGAAACGAATTCGAACGGCCAGCCGCGCGCTTCGAACAACGACGCGAGCATATCGACGGGCGCGGCATCGTCGCGTTCGGCATTGTCTTGGGCAGTCCGCATCATCGGCTCTCCAGTACACCGGTCCGGCCATCGCGGGCAAGGGCCCTGGCCGGGTCCACGCTTGCGTCCAGCCCCGGTTCGCTTGCACCGATCCATCGCCAAGGCTTTGCCGATCGGCAATCGCACCGCGCATGACCCTTGCGCAAAACTCGACAAGACTGTGCAAAACCTGTGGACACGCCGGTTAATATCGCACGTCCCAACGAACCCGGCCAAACCTTATACGGCCAGTCGGACAAGTTTTTGACGGAATTGCTGCGAATTGAGACGAAATTTCAAGGCAGCGCCATGCTGTCGACGGCCTGGCCTGCCGGACTGGTCCATTCGAACCCGGACACCCCGTCCTTGCGCAGTTCGGCGATGAAATCCTGCGCTTCGGCGTCGCTGTCGAACGGCCCGGTCAGCAGGCGGAAATTGCTGTGCCAGGGCGTGATGTACGGTTTGCGCTTTTTCAGCGCATGCGCCTTGCGCACCAGCGCGCGCCATTCGCCGGGCATCTTGTCGCGATCGGCGCCGGTCAGCACTTCGACCCAGATGCGGCTGGCGTAGCGCGCGTGGCGACCGCCCTTTTCGGCCGGTTTGGCCTTGTCTTCGGCCTTGTCGCCCGCACCCTTGTCGCCCGCACCCTTGTCGCGACCTTTGCCTTTGGTCTTGGTGCTGCGCGCATCGTCGCTGTCGCTGTCGCGCGACACCCCGCTTGGCGCGTCGGGCTTCTCGCCGCGCGCGGCCGGCGCGCACTTTTCGTCGTCGGTGGTCTCTTCGGCCTTTTTGCCGCCCCGACGCGATTTGGTAGTGGTCACATGGCTTTGTTTGCCTTTGGTTTTGCCCTTGGCCGGGCGCTCTTCGGCTGCTTTGGCTTTGGCGCGCGTCTTGCCATGCGCTTTGGCGGGAACGGTCGGCTTGCACGGCACCAGCGCCAGTTCGGTCGTGTCGTCTTTGGCCGCTTTGGCTTTGCCGGTTTTCGATTTCGCCGCTTTGTCCTTGCCGGTGCGCGGCGTCGTGTCGCTGTCTTCGGCGGTGGATGCTTTGGCCGGCTTGGCCTCGGTCCGCGCCGTCTTGTCGTGCGCCGATGCTTCTTTGGCGGGCGTCGCCTGGTCGCTTGCGGCTGAAGCGTGCACGGTCTTGCCGCGCGAAGAACGCGATGCGGCAGGAGGGCTCGCAACGGGCGGGGTCTGGGTCGGCGCGGGCACGGGTTCGACCACGGCATGGCTCTCGACCGCAGGCGGCCCGGCAGAAAGGCCCCAGGGGCTGGTCAGTGTCGAAGGCGTGGGTGCGGGCGCTACGGCGACACGCACCGGGGCCTTGGCCGCCGTGCTATGACGCGGCGCCGGCGGCAGGTCGAGACGTGAAAGCACGGTGGGTTGCGGCACGAGCGATGATGTCGCCGGCGCAGCATCGGACGCTTGCAGCGACGCAGCGCGCGACGCCTGCGCAAGATCGGTGCCGCCATGGCCCAAAGCCATCGCGGGCGGCGGCGGTGGCGGCGGCAATGCCACATCGGGCTCGATATTGGCGGCTGCCGCGGCCACTTGCACGGGCGGTGCATCGTGGCCCTTTTTGCGCTTGCCGTGCGTCGATTTGGTGTAGCTGTCGGCCGCAGCGGCGGCCAGTTCAGACGTCGAAACCGGTGCCGGGGTCGCCGCCAGCACTTGCGGCGCGCGCGGATGCGCCGCTGCATAAGCCGCAACCGCCGGATCGTCGCGGCCGATGTCGGCGGCGCGCGGGAAGCGGCCAAGGCCCGCAACGGCGGCCTGCTGCGCGCGCGTCAGTTGCACCATGAAGCGCAGATAGGGGCCAATCGCGGAGGCCATATCGGCCGGCATTGTCGCGCGCGCCACATCAACTGCATCGTCACCGCGCCCGGCAATCGCCAGCACAAAGATATGCGCGCGCCATGCCGCGCGATCCTGCCGCTGGAGCAGAGGCAGCAAAGCCAGATCGGCCGCGCGCCGGTTGCCCCCGATCGCGAGGCTGATCGCTTCGCGGCGCAGCGCTTCGTCATGGCTGGCATGGTCCGGATTGTGATCGAGCACATTGCGGTATTGCGCAATCGCTGCGGTGTTGTCGCCGACGAGATCGAACGCCAGCCCGCGATCGAGCGCGAACGAGGCCGGATCGGCGCCGCTTGCTTCGGCCTCGGCATACCAGTGCAAGGCTTCGACCGGATCGTCGAGCCGCAGCCGCGCGCCGGCCATCGCGGTCTTGACCATGGCATTGCCCGGCGCCACTTGCCCGGCGCGGTTGAAGAAGCCCAGCGCCGCTTCGTTGTCGCCCAGCGCAAGCGCCGCATTGCCGGCATCGATCAGCGCGCTGGCGCTGCGCGGATCGCGTGCCAGTCGTTCGAGCGCGGCGTTGAGCGTTTTGCCGGCGCTTGCGCCCGCACCTGGGGGCGTCGGCTCGACCACCGGGTGCGAGACGCTGGCGGGCGCCTCATCATCGTCGGCTTGCGGCGCCGCGGCCATACCCGGCCCGCCCGACACGGCCACTGCGGCCAGCAGACACAGGGCGAAGCGAAGCGGACGGATAAACCAGAGCGAGGCAGCGGCGAACCGAATCATTGTCCGCTTCCCTAAACACAATCGGCCCGGCTGGCGCCATCATGCGACGGATGATGGCGCCAACCCGATGAAGCGCGACAAAAGGCTTACTGGTTGTTCTGACGCCCGAGGAAACGCGGGATATTGAGCGCTTTGCCCTCTTCGTCGGTTTCTTCTTCCTCGGGCTGCCGCACCCCGCGCGACAGATTGGCCATGCGTTCGAACAGCGTCGAATTGCCCCCCGGGGCGCGCGGCGCGCCAGGCGTTTCGTCGGCTGCGGCGGGTGTTTCCAGCGCGCGCCGCAAGCGGGGGAGCCCCGGTGCCGCCGGCTGCTCGCTGAGATCGAGCGTCAGGTCGAACGGCTCGTCCTCAGTAGCCGGGGGCGGGGGCGGCGCGGCCTGCGTCGGCTGCGGCGGACGGGGTGCAAACACCCGCGCCGGGGCCTCGGTCGGCGGCGGGGCATAAGCCGGGGCCGGCGGCGCGGGTTCGGGTGCCGGTTCGCTGAGCGTCAGTGGCTCTTCGGGCTGCGCAACGGGCGGTGGCGTGGGCGCAACCGGCGGTTGCGGGGCGCGCGGCGCAATGCCGGCAGGCGCAGACGATGCGCCGCTCGGGAACGCCGGGCCGCGCGTGCCGCCCATCGCCGCCGGCCGTGCGACCGGTTCGGCCTGTTCGCCCGGATGCTCGATGCCGGTGGCAACCACCGACACGCGGATCTTGCCATCGAGATCGGGGTTGAACGCCGATCCCCAGATGATGTTGGCGTTGGGATCGACCAGTTCGCGGATGTGGTTGGCGGCTTCGTCGACTTCGAGCAGCTTCATGTCGTCGCCACCGATGATCGAGATGATCACCCCCTTGGCGCCCTGCATCGACACGCCGTCCAGCAGCGGGTT
>CAITOD010000385.1 GCA_903893935.1 uncultured Sphingomonadales bacterium | reverse complement strand
TCAACAATGCCGGCATCCAGCATGTCAGCCCGATCGAGGATTTTCCGGTCGCCAAATGGGACGCGATCATCGCCTTGAATCTGTCTGCGGCGTTTCACACGATCCGCGCAAGCCTTGGCGCGATGAAAGCCGCCGGTTTCGGGCGCATCATCAATATCGCGTCGGCGCATGCGCTGGTCGCTTCGCCGTTCAAATCGGCCTATGTTGCGGCCAAACATGGCGTGCTGGGGCTGACCAGGACAGTGGCGCTCGAAGCCGCAACCGCGGGCGTGACCTGCAACGCCATTTGTCCGGGGTATGTCTGGACACCGCTGGTCGAAAACCAGATCGTCGATACGGCGCGCGCGCGGGGTATCGATCGCGAGGCGGTGATCCGCGATGTCCTGCTCGCGGCGCAGCCGTCCAAGCGGTTTGCCACCGTTGAAGAACTGGGAGCGCTGGCGGTGTTCCTGTCCGGACTGGGTGCGGCATCGATCACCGGCGCGGCCTTGCCCGTCGATGGCGGATGGACCGCGCAGTAACGCCTTGCCGTGACTTTGGGCGCTGATCGGCGCACGCTGCCGGACTTCGATCCGGCGCCAATCGAGGAATTCAACGATGATCGATGTGAAGACAGAAATTGGTGCACTGGGCCAGACCGTGCTTGTCCTGCAAGGCGGCGGCGCACTCGGCGCGTATCAGATCGGGGTCTATCAGGCGCTGCACGAGGCCGGGATCGATCCTCACTGGGTGGTCGGTACGTCGATCGGCGCGATCAATGCGGCCCTTATCGCGGGCGGACCGCGCGACACGGCGCTCGACCGGCTGCGCACGTTCTGGACGCGGGTTGAACACGGCAAGCTGCTCGGTGCACCGATCCCCGACTGGTTTGCGTCGGCAGCGCGCAACATCCAGGCGATCACCGCTGGAATCCCCGCGTTTTTCAAGCCAAATCCGATGGCATTTTTCAACAACCGGGCGCCGCTCGGCGCAGAAAGGGCCGGCTATTACTCGGTCGAGCCGCTCCGCGCGACGCTTGAAGACCTGATCGATTTCGATGCCATAAACAAGGGACCGATGCGGTTGACGGTTGGCGCCTGCAATGTCCGGACCAGCGAAATGGTCTATTTTGACAGCCGCGAGACCACCATCGACGTGCGCCATATCCTTGCGTCGGGTGCGCTGCCGCCCGCCTTTCCGGCAGTGCGGATCGACGGTGAACTCTACTGGGATGGTGGCATTCTGTCGAACACGCCGGTCGAAGTCGTGTTCGACGATGCGCCGCGTCGCAACGGCATGGTGTTTGCCGTCCATTTGTGGGACCCGCACGGGCCCGAGCCCGAGAGCATCTGGGACGTCATGAACCGCCAGAAGGACGTGCAATATTCGAGCCGCGCCGCCTCGCATATCAAACGGCAGCGGCAGTTGCATCGCTTGCGGCATATTGTCTCGGAACTGGCGGCGATGGTGCCCGACAAGGTGCGTGAGGAAGCGCGGTTTCACGAACTGTCCTGCTATGGCTGCACAACGACGATGTATGTCCTGCGGTTGCTCGCACCGGTGCTGGACAATGAAGACCATGCCAAAGACATTGATTTCAGCCCCGAAGGCATCAGGCAGCGCTGGGACGCCGGCTATC
>CAITOD010000384.1 GCA_903893935.1 uncultured Sphingomonadales bacterium | reverse complement strand
CCGGCCCGTGGCCCTTGGGCGATCGAACTGGCTGTTTGCCGGGTCTGATCGTGCCGGCCGCAGAACTGCGGTGGTGATGAGCCTCATCCAGACCGCGAAGCTCCATGGCCTCGATCCCTACGCCTATCTGCGTGACGTGCTCGAGCGGTTGCCGGTAACCCCGCACAGCCGGATCGGCGAACTGCTGCCTGGCGCCTGGAAGCTCAGTCGACCGACGCAATGATCAACCCACCGCGAGGGGTGGGATGGGCGAACGCTTACCTTGGACGAACACCTCAAGCGCGATCGACGCCATAGGGAAGATCAGCATTAAGGCAATCAGCATTCCGAAGTACATTGGAGTTTCTCGCCATTAGATCTGGGGCAACGGACTTATCGCCAACATCGTCACAGCAGTCTGCTGCACAACCCAACTACAGCCCTTTTGGTGACTATCTCGCCACTTTGGATGGCGGCCATGGCGATATTGGCGGTGGCGCATTCCCCGATAACGGCCGCTCGCCCCTATCGGAAAATAGCCCGGCGCCTAGGGACAGTTTGCGCAGGCTCGAATGAAGTTATCGCCAGTTTTGCCCCCAATCCTCCGACGCTCTACTCGGAGATACATGCAATGCTTGACCAGCGCCTCGGTTTAATCGCTCCCACTCAATTGTCTCCGGCACCTCTAAGTATCTGAAATAACGAGACTTCTACTGAGAGCACGCCAAACTTACCGTCAAATCTACCGCCAAAAAAATCCGCTTAGTGGCGATAGACGGCGATAGATGCCGAAATGGTCGATGCGCTTTGGCGATCGTGAGACGCGAACATGGTTCGATGGATCACCCGAAGCAGGCTTTTGCCGATTTCTCGCCAATCGGATCAAAACTGCTTGTACATCACGAAGGCATCCACGAAGCCATGTGCCGGGTGTCTGAAGCTGAGCGGTAGACAGCCGACCTTCGCAAAACCGTACGCCTCCCATGTCTTGATCGCACGCTCGTTGGTGCTGACTACAAAATTGAATTGCATAGCACGGAAGCCCCTCTCTTTGGCGCGGACCAGGGAATGTTCAAGCATTAGGCGTGCAATGCCTCTGCCCTGCGCCCGCGACGATGTCATGTATCCGCAGTTTGCAACGTGATCGCCACCTCCGGCTTGATTTGCGCGCAGGTAATAGGTTCCAAGAACGTTTCCCTCGTCCTCTGCAACAAAGGTCTCGTGGTTCTTACCGCACCAATAGGCGATCGCGTCAGCTTCGTCGATGTCCCGACGAATAGTGTAGGTTTCTCCCGCGCGAAAGACGGGTTTGAGTATCGACCAGATAGCTGGCGCATCTGCTGCGGTGGAGGTTCGAATTGTTATCATGACAACGTTCCAGGTCGCTTTGCATGGCTATTGTAAGCAGGAGGCAAATCTGACGGAGCCACGTGTTGTCGAGGCGAGATCCGCATGAAGCTGCGCCCGAAAGTCGGCCGATGGGTTGATCTCACACGTTTCGACTATCGTGGCACGTAAAGCGTGGCCTTATCCGAAGAAACAGGCATGTACATCCTCGGATACCAGCGATGCAAATTCCTCCACTGACTTCACCTCCGGGTTCGGGTCGTAGCTGTGCCATTTCAAATCTCGACGCTGCCAAAACACACGCCACAAACCACGGGTTCTGACGCAGGTCGCCTTCGCTACCGGCGATTCGCACATCTCGTCGGCCGGCGCCCGCCAGGCAGGTCGGATTTCGAAAATCTCAACACTTTGCCCCGTGATGCGGAATCCAAGCTCTAGGTTTGGGCGGCTATGTTCCGGCGGCCGACGGCGCTCCATGAATACGTCCATCGCTCGATTTACCCGCGCCAACTCGATCTTAGAAAGCGCCACGATCGCTATGCCACTTTTTGCAAGTTCACCGTATGGGTCTTGATGCTCACTTTGAGACATTTTCTTACTGCGTCAAAAATTGCCGCCAGGTTATCCAT
>CAITOD010000383.1 GCA_903893935.1 uncultured Sphingomonadales bacterium | reverse complement strand
CATCGACCCCGGCGCTGCGCAGCCCAAGATCGACAAAGGCCGCAGCCCCCACCGCCACCAGCACATTGGTGCGCAACCCCGCGCTGCGCTGGCGCCACTGGCGTTCGAGGCCGATGACCACCCCGAGCACAAAGGCGGTGGCAAGGCAGACCAGCGTGGTCAGAAACGCAACCGGCTGAAGCGCAAAAGCCGCCGCAAGAGGCCCGGTGGTTCCCGCGAGCGCGCCCATGCTTCGCGTCAGATCCCGACGTGCAGGCGCAGGCCGAACACGTGCACCGGGCCGCGATCACGGTTGTAGGCCGGATCGACAATGAACTGGTAATCGAGCGTGACGGCAACGCCTTTGAGCACGCCGAACTGGTACCACGCTTCGGTAATGCATTCGTCGCCCGGGTGCCGCAATTGTCCATCGCCCACCAGAGTACCGAGACCGCCATCGTTGAAGAATATCTCGCGGGTATGCGAAATGCCGTTGACCACTTCGGCAAGCCCCGCCTTGTCATTGGCGCGGTGCCAGGCGGCGCCCGAAAGCGTGGTGCCGAGCGCCACGCTGCGGTCGATATCGGTGAAATCGTCGGCTTCGGTCACCCCGTCGTCGGCCGAGGCACGGAAATAGACCCCGACATTGGCCGCCACTTCCTGTTCGACGTTGAGATAACCGCCGCCATGGTCGATTTCATGCCGGAACAGGACGTTGACCGGCGCGACGCCGGTGAGGTTGTACGATGCGATCATGTCGCGCAGCAGCGCCAGATTGCCCCGGGTGAAATAGCCCCCCACGCGGATCGCGCCGGGATGCCCGCCGATCGTGTGGCGATGTTCGATTTCGCTGACGATCTGGTATTGCTGGAAACCGGTTTCGAGCGACGGCTGGTTGGGCACTTTGGACAAGTCAAAAAAGCCCGCGCGCAAGGTCCAGTTCTGCTTGTACAGCTCGGCCGCGCCGCCAAAGGTGAAACCCCAGGCGTTGGCGGCGTAGTCGAATGACCCGGCATCGACCAGCGCCCAGTTGAGCACGTCGCCGCGCGGATCGTGCGCGTAACTGTTGGTGTCGAAGATGTCGGGCACGCTGAACTTGCCGATCGTCAGCACCAGCCGGTCGCTGGTCTGTTTGCCCGCAAGCTGGTTGGCGGCAGCTGCGACAGGCGCCGAATCACCGCCCAGATTGATTGTCTGGCGCACAAACAGGCGGGGCAGTTTGAAGTAGGGATTGGCCTTGCCGACTTTATAGGCTTCTGCGCTTGGGAAACCGGCCACGCCCAGCGTGTTCGACAAGCCGAAACCCTGATCGAATTCGGGATTGATCCAGATTTCGGCACCGCTCCATGGCCGCACCCCGGCATAGAGCGTGACATCGGCAGTTTCCCGCGCCTGGTTCGGCGCAAGGCTGTTGTTGCCCGTGTAAGGCGAAGGAAACCCGGGGGTGGCCTGCACCGTAAACGTGCCCTGGCCGTGGATGGCCCAGGTCTGCGGCGCCGGATCGGCGGGCGCGGGCGCCTCGTCGGCCCGCGACGCAACCGGCGTCATCAGCGCAAGCGCCAGCCCAAGCACGGAAATGGCCTGAAAACGGTCAACGGGCATCAGCGGAATCCTTGGGGCTTGCGGCCTCGACAAAGCTCCGCCTATACCCTAGGGGGGTATGCTTCAACCCCCAAAAAGAACGCGCGCCAGGCAATCCGCGCCGATCCGGAGTCGCAATCGGGGAAATGGACAAGACCATGGGCCACGTCGCGCGCGAAAAGCAGAAATTGCTCAACCGTATCAAGCGCATGCGCGGTCAGCTTGAAGCGATCGAGCGCGCCATCGAAGCCGATGCCGATTGTTCGCGCGTGCTGCAGCAGGCGACCGCCGCGCGCGGCGCGCTCGACGGGTTCATCGCCGAAGTGATCGAAGATCATATCCGCGACACGATGGTCGACCCCGCCGCGGCCCCCGGCGACCCGCGTCGGATGGCCGCCGAAGAACTGGTGGCGATCCTGCATACCTATCTGACCTGAGCACACGTACCCCAACAGACAGGTTGCGGTACAACGGCAAGGCACGCACCGTCGGAGTTCATGCGGCCCTCCCTACACCACAGCATGCACCTTTTCGGCGCGGTCTGCGGCCAGCCTGCCCTGGCCGGTTGACCGCGCCGTTTTTCCTGCCTGCTGCGAAAGTCTGCGCCCTCGTGTCCGATCGATCGCCTGCCGTGCCGGCCGATGACCATCCGGTAACCCGCGCTGCAGCCCTGCAGCGACTGGCGCAATTCGTGCCGCTGGCCGGATCGCGCTATGCCACGGGCCGCAATGCCGATCACGGCCCCGGACACCACAACGCCGTGTCGCGCCTGTCGGCGGCGATCGCGCGGCGCACCCTGTCCGAAACCGAAGTGCTGGCACCGGTGCTTGCCGCGCATGGCGCTGAAGCGAACAGTTTTGTGAGCGAAGTGTTCTGGCGCAGCTATTTCAAGGGCTGGCTCGAAGCGCGACCGGGGGTGTGGCAGGCATGGCTCGGCGCACTCGACCGGATCGATGCGCGGCTGGCGCACGACGATGCTCTCGCCGCGCGGCATCTGGCGGCGATCCGCGGCGAAACCGGGATCGACTGTTTCGACCACTGGATGCACGAACTGGCCGAGACCGGCTATCTGCACAACTGGGCACGCATGCAGGTCGCATCGATCTGGGTGTTTACGCTCGGATTGCCGTGGGAACTGGGGGCGCGGCACTTTCTGGCGCACCTGATCGATCGCGATGCGGCATCGAACACGTTGTCGTGGCGCTGGGTTGCCGGGCTGCACACGCGCGGCAAAGCCTATCTCGCCGATCCCGGACGGATCGCGCGGATGACCGGTGGCAGGTTTTCCCCCGCCGGCCTTGCCACGCATGCGCGCATTCCCGACGGGGCCGACCATCCCCCTGCCCAGCCCCCGCGCGCAGTAACCGCCCCCATGCGCGACGCGCCGGCCCTGCTGTGGATCACGCGCGACGATTGCTCGCTCGAAACCGAGACCATGCTGCACGATCTGCCCTGGCGCGCCGTGGCCGTTATCGACGACGCAGCTGACAGTCCTGGCGCGCGCGCCGACCGGATCGCGTGCGACGACGCGCTCGCTCGCGCCGCAGCACACTGGGGCTTGGCCCATTTCCGCGTTAACGGGCCTGCCGGACTGGCCGCGCTGGCGACCGAGTTGGGTGTGCAACAAGTGGTCACCGCGCGCGTGCCGGTCGGCCCCGGCCTCGATACGCTGGTCGCAGTGCGCGGTGCGCTGCGGCGCGAAGGAATTGCGCTTGCCGAACACTTGCGCGCATGGGATCGCGCGGCGTGGCCGCATGCCACCCGCGGCTTCTTTGCGTTGCGCGAACAGATTCCCATGCTGCTCGACGCAGCCGGACTGAAAGACCTGACATGACCGGTGATGCGCGCAAAGTTCCTGCCGGCCGGCTCGCGCGGCTGGGCGCCTTCGGGCAGATCGCCGCCGGGGTCGCGGGCAGCGTGGTGACCGAAGGCGCACGGCGGCTGGCGCAAGGCGAGCGGCCGAGCATGGCAGACTTGCTGCTCACCCCCGCCAACGCCGCGCGCGTAACCGACCCGTTGTCGCGGCTACGCGGCGCGGCGATGAAGCTGGGGCAGATGATTTCGCTCGATGCCGGCGATGTGCTGCCGCCCGAACTGACCCAGGTGCTCGCGCGGCTGCGCGATTCGGCGCATATGATGCCGCCCGCACAGCTCGAAAAAGTGCTCGCGGACTCGTGGGGGGCAGGCTGGCGGCGCCGGTTCCGCCGGTTCGATGCGCGCCCGGTGGCGGCCGCCTCGATCGGCCAGGTGCACCGCGCCGAACTGCCCGACGGGCGCGTGCTGGCTATCAAAGTGCAATATCCGGGCGTTGCGCGCAGCATCGATGCCGATGTCGACAATGTCGCGACGCTGCTCAGGATTTCGGGGCTCCTGCCCGCCAGCCTCGATGTCGCGCCGCTGCTGACCGAAGCCAAGCGCCAGTTGCACGAGGAAGCCGACTATCTGCGCGAAGCCGCGCAGATGGCGCGTTATGCCGATCTGCTTGCCGACGATCCGCGCTTCGTCGTGCCGCGGCCGATGCAGGCGCTGACCGGGCCGCACGTGCTGGCGATGGATTTCATCGGCGCGCGGCCGATCGAAACGCTCGATGCCGCGCCGCAGGACGTGCGCAACCGCGTGATGGAAGCGCTGCTCGGGCTGGTGCTGCGCGAACTGTTCGAATTCGGCTTCATGCAGACCGACCCCAATTTTGCCAATTACCGCTGGCAGGAAGCGACCGGCAAGATCGTCGTGCTCGATTTCGGCGCGGCGCGCGCGGTCGCCCCCGATGTTGCGCGCGATTATGCAGCACTTTTGCGTGCCGGTCTGCAAGGCGATTTGCCCGGGGTGCACAAGGCGCTGGTCGAAGTCGGGTTTGTCTCGGCGGCGCAATTTGCGCACCACGGCGCCACGCTCGACCGGATTTTTGCGGTGATCCTGGCACAACTTGACCGCATGGACGATTTCGACTTTTCCGAACGCGGGTTTGTCGAACAGATCCGCGCCGAAATGCCCGCCATCGCGCACGACCGCGCCAACTGGCACATTCCGCCAGCCGAAGCGCTATTCGTCCAGCGCAAGATCAGCGGCACCGTCATGCTGGCCGTGCGGATGAAAGCCCGCCTGCCGCTGAAAGCGATGGTCACGCCTTACGCAGCGACGTGAACCCGACTGGGCATTGACGCTTTGCGGCCAGCGCGTAGACCGGGGTTTCGCGCCCTCCGAACCGAGTAGCCCGATGCCCAAATTCCTGTTGCTTGCCGCTGCCCTCGCTTTGCCGTGCGCGGCCCAGGCCGAAACCCCGCTGGCATT
>CAITOD010000382.1 GCA_903893935.1 uncultured Sphingomonadales bacterium | reverse complement strand
CTGAGGTATTCTTCCATCCCCAGCTTGCCATGACCATCGGCATCGACATAGCCCAGCACGTGCGCCGCGAGCGAGCCCTGCGGATAGAACCGCTGCGTCTCGCGCGGGAATTCGAGCGCGGGCTCGCCCAGCGCATAGACTTTGTTGGCGTCTTCGGGCAGCACGCGGCGGCGCAGATAAGTCGGTTTGCCCGCCTTCAGCCGCGCGACCATATCGCCATAATCTTCGTCGGGAAAAATCTGTACCAGCGCGCGCGCGACTTCTTCGGGCGTCTTGACCAGCGGCTGGCCTTTGGCGCCGAGCGCATGCGGATTGAACCACAAGGAGTAGGCCGGAAACGCGCGCGCCAGCGGCACGCCATTGCGATCGGTGATTTCGGCGCGCGGCGGCACCAGCGCATCAGCCGCAACCCCGTGATCGAGCGACTGCGCCTCGAACCCCAGCTGGCCGATCCGCGCAAACGCGGTGAGCGCAAAGAACGCGAACCCGACCAGAACCCACACCAGCCGCAGCTTGGCGGTAACCAGGGTCCGCGCGCGCAGATTGGCAAAGTGCAGGCGCCCGGTCGTCGCGGCCGTCGAGATCGCATGCGCCTGCACGTAGGGACTGCTGGTGACGGTCACTTGACTGACTTTGCGTCCTTCAGCGCGAGCGTGATGAGTGGCCGGCCAGCCGCGCGATCGGGACGATGCGCGTCGGCTGCGCTGGCGAGATGCGCTTTGCGGGCGGGGTGATCATGCGCCACGGCCTTTGCGGGCCTGGCAGCGACCGGCTTGGCATCGGCCGGCTCGCCAATATCCCGTTCAGCAGCAGCCTTGCGCGCAGCTGCGGGCCTGGCGCCATGCGGCACGGTCGCCAGCCGATCGGCGAGGCCGGCAAGACCCTGGGCAGGCGCGGCCGGTTTGTGGTGCGCGGCCGGCGGCGGCACGGCATCGTCGTCGCTGTCCGGCCTCGCCACCGCCGCATCGCGCGCGGCCTGGGTGGGTTTGCCGGTCATCGGCGAAACCATCGCCGGAAACGCGGCAGCGGCATCGACGCTGTCGTCGGCGCTCGCGACGCGCACCGGTGCCGGGGCATCGGGTTCGATCGGCTTGGCAAAGCTCGCCAGCTGGCGCTCGTTGTCGAGGTACTGGCCGGCAGTGGGCGCCGCATAGCCGAAATCGACATCGTTCCAGGCTTTGAGTTGCTGCTGGTTGGCGCGCGTCTCGAACTCGGTTTCAAGGTACATCGTTTCCTGCCGCAGCGCCACGATCCGCGCGTCGGACTGGTGCACCTGGCTGCGCAAGGCGTTGACCCGGAACGCCAGCACCATGACCAGCGCGGCGCAGACCACCAGCGTGGCAATCCAGCCGATCGAACGCAGGCGACGCGCGGTCATGTTCATGCGGCAAGCTCCCCCGGTTGACGCGCCGGCGCGGTGCTGCGCACGGCCCAGCGCAAAGTGGCCGATCGCGCGCGCGGATTGCGCGCCAGTTCTGCTTCGCCCGGCCGGATCGCGGGCGACGGTTTGCCGAACGCCGGGGCACGTGCTTGCCCCGCCACCGGCAAATGGCGCGATCCGGCGGGCGTGGTGCCCGAGGCTTCGCGCAGGAACTGTTTGACGATGCGATCTTCGAGACTGTGGAACGTCACCACCGCCAGCCGCCCGCCCGGCGCCAGCATGGCTTCGGCCGCGGCGAGCCCTGCCACCAGTTCGTCGAGTTCGCCGTTGATATGGATGCGCACCGCCTGAAAGCTGCGCGTCGCCGGATCTTTGGGCATGCCCGGGTGCCAGCCGAGCGCGCGGCGCACCACATCGGCAAATGCGCGCGTAGTGGTGAGCGGCCGTGCGGCAACCAGCGCGCGCGCGATGCGGCGCGACTGGCGCTCTTCACCATAGCGATAGAGCACGTCGGCAATCGCGGCTTCGTCGGCGGTGTTGAGAAAGTCGGCAGCGCTCGGCCCGTCGCGGCCCATGCGCATGTCGAGCGGGCCGTCGCTGGAAAAGGCAAAACCGCGTTCGGGCTGGTCGAGCTGCATCGAGCTGACGCCGATATCGTAGACCACCCCGTCGACATGCATCAGCCCGGCGTCGCGCAGCGTTTCGGCCAATTCGGAAAACCGCCGGTGGTGCAGCGCCAGCACCGGATCGGCACCTTGCGCTTCGACGCGCGCGGCGCCGGCGGCAATCGCATCGGGGTCGCGATCGAACGCATGGACGCGCGCGCCCGCCGCGATCAGCGCCATGGTATAGCCGCCCGCGCCGAACGTGCCGTCGGCGATCACCATGCCGGGCGCCGGCGCGAGCGCGGCAACCACTTCTTCGAGCAGCACGGGAATATGCGGGGGCGCGGTTTGGTCAGCGGTCATTTGCGCCGCCCCCGGCTGCCGCCTTCGGCAATCAGCGCGCGGCAGGTTGCCTTGGCGCTGTCCCAGCCGGACCCCATAGTGAACAGCACATCGGGCGCCCAGATCGTGAAATGGCTGCCGCCGCCATGAAAATAGAGCGCATCATCGACGTTCGCTGCGGTCGCCAGATGTTCGGGCAGCACGAACCGGCCCGAATCGTCGAACTTGGTGCGCAAAAAGCCGAACAGTTGCGCGGCGCGTTCATCGGGGTCGAACGCTTCGCCGCGTTCGAGCGCGATACGTTCCTCGTGGAGAATCTGGTCGGCAAATCCGTCGGCGCGCGACAGGCCGAACCCGACCAGGCACGGCAATTTGTGATGGCGATCGAGGCAAAGCACCGGGCTGTTGCCCGAAGCGGCGAGCACAGTGGCGCGGAAGTCAACGGGCAGGACAAAGCGGTGCTTGTCGCCGCGCGGCGAAAAGCCCTGCCCCCAGTAATTTGACGGTGCACCCGCCACCCTGTGACCCCCTGCTCTTTCGCGACAAAAAGCCTCTCGTCCCGCCGCGCTGGTGCGCGGCGGCTCATCCCCCACGGATGCGCCAAGGAATTCGTCCCGATTGTCTGTTCATATCGTGGGATGCGGCGGGCCACAACGGGAAATTACGGGCCAGAGCGGAAATTATCTCGGTTTTACGCGGAAAAACGCCAATCGCACACAAAAGAACATCGCCCGCAGACCGCGCCCATGCGGAATGCAGACTCTCCAAAAAATGAGGGAAATCAGCGATTCATCAGGCTGGCTTGCAGCGAAATCGGGAACCGCCCCGTCATTTCCCGCCGAATGCGCGCGAAATCCCCGCCAGCGAGGCGACTCGCAAGCGCGCGCGATGTGCAAAGCGTGCGGGGTGGGCGATCGTGAAAGCCCGCGCGGGGATCAGTGCGCGGGTTCGGTCTTCGCCGGCTTGGCGTGTGTGCCGGGGTTGGCCGCCACCGGCACTTCGGGGGCGACGCCCAGATCGACCAGCGGATCGTTGGCAGGCGTGTTGCTGGCGGCGCCCGAAGGTTCAACCGCCACCACGCTGCGATCGGCGGTCTGCACGCGCTGCATGATCACGCTGGCGAGGCTGACCAGCAGCAGCATGGCGGCAAGCCCGAACATGCCGACCTGCAACCGGTGGACCGCCTGCGCGCGCATATCGCGCGAGCCGGGCTGGACCTGGCCGCCGCCGGCCGCATCCGCCAAAGATCCGCCAGATCGGCTGCGCAAATGGCGCAGCCGCTCGGATGTCCTGCTGAATAGCGCCATTGCGGCGTTATAGCTTATGCGCGCAACCAGGGAAAGACCGGCAAGCCTTTGGATTCAAGCCAGGCCGCGTTGTAGAGCGACGACAGATAGCGAAAGCCGGTGTCGCACAGGATCGTGGCGACCCGGCTGCCCGGACCCAGTTGCTTCGCCAGCGCCACGGCGCCCGCCACATTGATCCCGCTCGACAGCCCGAGGCACAGGCCTTCTTCGGCGAGCAGCCGCGTGACCCACACCAGCCCTTCTTCGTCCGAAATGCGGAACTGGGTGTCGATCGGCGCGCCTTCGAGATTGGCGGTGATCCGCCCTTGCCCGATCCCTTCGGCAACCGACGACCCTTCGGCGCGCAATTCGCCATGCGCGTAATAATTGTACAGCGCCGCGCCATGCGGGTCGGTCAGCGCGATGGTGACTTTGTCGTCGCGCGCTTTCAGCCCCAGCCCGACCCCGGCGAGCGTGCCGCCGGTGCCCGCAGCACACGTAAACCCGTCGATGCGCTCGTCCATCTGCGCCCACAATTCGGGCGCGGTGCTTTCGATATGCGCGCGGCGGTTGGCGATATTGTCGAACTGGTTGGCCCAGATCGCGCCGGGCGTTTCTTCGGCGAGCCGCCGGCTGGTGTGGACGAAATGCCCGGGGTTGGAAAAGGGCGCGGCGGGCACCAGCACCAGCTCGGCGCGAAGCGCGCGCAAAGTGTCCATTTTCTCGCGCGACTGGGTTTCGGGCATGACGATCACGGTGCGATAGCCGAGCGCATTGGCGACCAGCGCAAGCCCGATGCCGGTGTTGCCCGCAGTCCCTTCGACAATGGTGCCGCCGGGCGCCAGAATGCCGCGCTGTTCGGCATCGCGCACGATCCACAGCGCCGCGCGGTCTTTGACCGAGGCGCCGGGATTGGCAAATTCGCACTTGCCATAGATTTCCGCACCCGCCGCTTCGCTCGGTCCTTTGAGGAGCACCAGCGGCGTGTTGCCGATGAGCGAAAGCGTGTCGGGGAGTGCATGGGTCAGGGTCATGCGCTGTGGGGTATAAAAGACCCGCGACATGGGCAACGCAAAAAGCGCGCTGCGATCGAAAGCCCCGCTATTCGCGCGCCGCGCGGATCGCCGCACCCGCCGCAAAGGGCGCTACAGCGACCGCCACCAGGCTCGCGGCGGCGAGCAGCACCAGTCCGTTTTCGCCACCCGGCTGCAACGAGCCCGCACCAAAAATCAGCAATGGCACCGCGAGCGGGATCAGCAGCAAGCCGCCCAGCGCCGCGCCCGCGCGCAAACCGGCGGTGAGCGCTGCAATCGTCACGCCGATGGCGGCGAGCCCCGGCGTGCCGAGCAACAGCCCCAGTTCGAGCCGCGCCAATTGCCCGCCATCGATCGCCAGCAACGCCGCCGCGACCGGCGTCGCCAGCAGAAGCGGCACGCCAAAGCTCAGCCAGTGCGCCACCACGCGGCCGAGCATGACCGCTTCTTCGGACAGGCCGCGCAAGGCCCACTGGTCGAAAAAACCGCTTTCCACATCGGGTTCGACCAGCCGGTCGAGCGGCAGGATTGCCGCCAGCAGGGCTGCCACCCAGATCACCCCGGCGCCGGTGCGCGCCAGCAGCCGCGCATCGGGCCCGACACCGAACGGATAGAGCATTGCCACCGCCACAAAGAACAGCAGCGGCAGGATCGCGCCACCGCGCCCGCGCGCGCCGCCCAGCAACAGCACGCAGTCGCGCGCGAAAATCACCCCGAGCTGGCGCGCGCGGCTCATGGCGCAAAGTCCCCGAGCGAAAGCACCGCGAGATCAGCAAGCCCGAGCGGCTGGTGCGAGGCAATCACCGCGATCCCGCCTTGCGCGCGGTGCGCCTCGATCGCGCTTTGCGCGACCCCGACCCATTGCGCATCGAGCCCGTTGAGCGGTTCATCGAGCAGCCAGATCGGCGCCCCGCTCGCCACCACGCAGGCAAGTGCTGCGCGTTTGCGTTGCCCGGTCGACAGATAGCGCACCGGCACATCGCCCAAAGCAGCGAGCCCGAACCGCGCATCGGCCGCCTGCGCACCGTCAATCCGCCGCCAGAACCGCATGGCCGCATCGAGCGGCCGGTGCGCATCGAGCGGCAGCCGTTCGTCGCACAGCGCCAGCGCGCCCTCGACTTCGACCCGCCCGGCAAACGCGCGCGACAGCCCGGCGACAATGCGCAGCAGGCTCGATTTGCCAATGCCATTGGGCCCGGCAAGATGCAGCGCGGCGCCCGGCCCCAGCGCAAACCCGACCCCGCGCACCAGCACCCGGTCGCCCCGGCGCACGGCAAGATCATCGACGGCAAGGCGACACGGTTGCATCCGCAATGCCGATAGGGGAAAGCGTGAGGCCTCACAACAATGGAGACGCGCGCCGCCATGGCCATCCCGCAGCTGACCCCCGCCGAACGCGACACCGCGCTTGCGCGCCTGCCGCACTGGACGCTGACCCCCGACGCGCTGGCGATCACCCGCACGCTGCGCTTCGGCGATTTCGCGCAAGCGTTCGGCTTCATGGCGCGCGTCGCCATTGTCGCCGAAAAAGCCGATCACCACCCCGAATGGTTCAATGTCTACAACCGCGTCGAGATCCGCCTGACCACGCACGACGCCGGCGGCCTGTCACAGCGCGACATCGCGCTGGCCAAGGCCATCGACGGGTTCATCGATTGACCGCGATACGTTGAAGGAGAGTTGGAGGCCCGAGCCGGAATCGAACCGGCATATACGGATTTGCAGTCCGCTGCGTCACCATTCCGCCATCGGGCCCCCGGTGCCCGCCATCGGCGGGAACAGGGCGGTTAGCCGAGCCCGCATTGCAGGGCAACGGGATTCTTCGATCAGGGGTCGACGAAAGCGGGTGCGCGGCGTTCCATTCCGGCGCGCACCGCTTCGATCTGGTTGGGCGAATACATGAGCGCGGCCTGGCTCATGCTTTCGGCCATCAGCACTTCGGCATCGCCCAGCAGCGGCGTGCGGTTGGCGAGGTCTTTGGCGGCGCGCACCGCATGCGGGCTCTTGCCCGCGATCGTGTGCGCCAGTTCCATCGCGCGCGCGAGCGGATCGGCATCGACGTGCGTGGCAAAGCCCAGCGCGGCCGCCTCGGCGCCCGAAAACTCGCGGTGGGTATACGTCAGTTCGCGCAGCACATCGTCGCGCACATTGCCGCGCCACAGCAGATAGCCGGCCATATCGGGCACCAGCCCCCATTTGACTTCCATCACCGCAAGCCGCGCTTCGGGATGCGCGATGCGGATGTCGGCGCCGCTGGCAATCTGCAAACCGCCGCCGAAACAGACCCCGTGCACCGCCGCGATCACCGGCACCGGCAGCTCGTGCCACAAGTACGCGACATATTGCGGGCGGTTGGCAATGCCATGCGTGCGCACCGCCAGCCCGCCATCGTCCCACCGGTCGGTCCGGCCGAACGACGACAGATCGAGCCCCGCGCAAAACGCGCGTCCCGCCCCCGACAGCACCACTGCGCGCAACCCCGCAAGCCCGCGCAAATGCTCGCCTGCCGCGATCAGCGCTTCGAACATCGCCTCGTCGAGCGCGTTCATCTTGTCGCCGCGATCGAGCAGGACATGCGCGACATGGTTGTCGAACGTCACGGTTACGCGATCGGCGAAGTTCTGGCTCATCGGCGCCCCCCCCGGTTTATTTCATCGTGCGATTAAATGCCCGTTCGGGTCGGCCAAGTCCAGCAGGATCGGCGATCGGTGCGCGCGCGCCCTCCCCCTCGTCATGCCGGACTTGATCCGGCATCCATCAGGCCGTTGCGCGCGGAGCCCGAGCGACGCCACCCGGCCGCCCGATGGATGCCGGATCAAGTCCCATAGCTGTCCGGGATTTTGCGCATGGAGCTGGTTGCACGGCAGACAAATCCTT
>CAITOD010000381.1 GCA_903893935.1 uncultured Sphingomonadales bacterium | reverse complement strand
TTTGCCGGCTTTGCCACCTGGCTCGACATGACGCCGGCCGACCCCGACCTGTTTGCCGTGCCCGATCCGGCAAGCCTGATCCAGGTGCCCTGGAAACGCGAGCTGGGCTGGCTGGCCGCCGATCTGTGGATGGCGGGCAAACCGGTCGATGCATCGCCGCGCAACGCGCTGAAAGCACAGATCGCCAAAGCCGCCGCGCTTGGCTACCAGCTCAAGACCGGGGTGGAATGCGAATTCTTCCTGATCACGCCCGACGGCAAGCAGATTTCCGATGCCGCCGACACGCAGATCAAGCCCTGTTATGACGAACAGGCGCTGATGCGGCGCTATGACGTGATCACCGAAATCTGCGACGCCATGCTCGAACTGGGGTGGAAACCCTATCAGAACGACCACGAAGACGCGAACGGCCAGTTCGAGATGAACTGGCACTATGACGACGCGCTGGTCACCGCCGACCGCATGGCGTTCTTCAAGTTTCTGGTGAAGTCGGTCGCCGAAAAGCATGGGGTGCGCGCCACGTTCATGCCCAAGCCGTTCATCAATCTGACCGGCAACGGCTGCCACATCCACTTGTCGCTGTGGCAGGGCGAAACCAATGCGTTCGAAGCGGGCGACGATATCAGCCCGCTCGCCAAGCACTTCATCGGCGGGCTGCTCCACAATGCCCCGGCAATGGCGGCGATGACCAATCCCACCGTCAACAGCTACAAGCGCATCAACGCGCCGCGCACCACCTCGGGCGCCACCTGGTCGCCCAATTCGGTGACCTGGACCGGCAACAACCGCACGCACATGATCCGCGTACCCGAACCCAACCGCATGGAATTGCGCCTGGCCGATGGCGCGGTAAACCCGTATCTGCTGCCCGCGGTGGCGCTCGCGGCCGGGCTCGACGGCATTGTCAACGCGCGCGACCCCGGCCCCCGGCTCGACATCAACATGTACACCGATGGCGACAAAGTGGGCGATGTTCCCAAGCTGCCGCTCAACCTGCTCGACGCAATCCGCGCGCTCGAAGCGAGCGATGTGCTGAAAGCCGCGCTTGGCCAACTGGTGCCGAGCTACGTGAAACTCAAGCACGCCGAATGGAACGATTTCGCGCGCCACCTGACCGACTGGGAAACCGCGACCACGCTGGATTGCTGAGCGCGCCATCACCCCCACACGATCGTCACCCCGGACTTGATCCGGGGTCCCGCTTCATTGCGGGGTAACGATCAATCCAGCACCGGGACCAGCTTGTCGGGCGGCAAATGGTCAAGCTGGTCAAAATCTTCGAACGACGCTGCATTCCGGCAGAGTTGCGCCCTCAGCACTGTCTTGCCGTGCAATACGAAGAATTTCACCCAGTCCTCGGCACCTTTGCCATCGTAACCCGGCGCCGTGAACTGACTGTACAAAACATAAGAGTAGTCACCATTCACAAAGCGAAGCTGCTGCGCCTCCCCCCTTCCTCCGCCCTCGTGAAGGAAGAACAGATTGTGGTTCCTTGCGCTGCCACGAATGGTCAGCTCGGGATTGGCGGCGGTGCCATAGCGGTAGACAAGCTCGTCACCCTCGGTCGCAACGCGAACCGATTTGCTCCCCAATTGACAGACGAAATCGAAGTTGGGCTTGCCGCCAGGATGACCAAGCGAGGAAGCGCTTGCCAGGATCATCAACAGAGCTGTTGCTATTCCCCGAACCTTCATCAAACCCTCCCGGCGTGGCCGAAGCCGCAAGTCTTTCGTGGATGTCCCGAAACCTGCGCAAGGGCCAAGCGGGACCCCGGATCAAGTCCGGGGTGACGGGTGTGTTGCGGACGACAGCCGCTGCCGCTTACATCAGGCGGTAGTGGAAATCGTAGCCCGTCGCCTTCGCATCGCGCGCGTGGATGCGCATGTCGCCGCGGGCGCCGCGATAGGCGCCGGTGCCGCCGGTTACCGCGAGCGTGGTGTCGGGCGCGTTGTCGCCATCGGCGACCGGGCCGTCGACCATGATCTGGCCTTTGGCGAGCGTCAGCGTCCAGTGACATTCCATGACTTTGCCGGCGATCAGCCGCACGCAATAGCCCTGGTCGGTGCCCACTTTATTCGTGTTGGTCACGTCGTAGATCGGGTTGGTGAACGTCAACACGTCGCCGACATTTGCGGCTGCGGTGCCGCCTTTCAGGCTGACCGCGTCGGTTTCCGCGCGTTCGACCACGTCGATCCGCGTGCCATGCGACGGTGCGGCAAAAGCCGGTGTGGCGAGCACAAGCGCGCCCGCAGCGAGTGTCAGATTGCGCATTTTCAAGTCTCCTCCTGTCACTTTCCGGCAGTCATTCTTACGCCGCGCGGCGGCGCAGCCAGGCGTCGCCCGCCGGCGCGTCGCTGCGATCATAGGGCCGTCCGCCGAGCATATAGACCAGCCCGGTCACGATCACTGCCGCAAATGTCAGCGCCATGCCATAGCTGACATACCATGCCGCACCATCGGCGGGGCGCAGCATGATCGTGATCGAGGTTACCCCCCACACGATCCCGCCCAGATTGATCGGCCAGCCCCAGGCGCCCAGATGAAACCGCCCGTGCGGTTGCCAGCCGTGCCAGCGCGCAAACGTGGCGCCCAGCACCACCATCTGGAACCCGGCGTAAATGCCGACCACCGCAAAGCTGACAATCGTGTTGACCGCATCGGCGAAGAACATGCCGAGCACGAGGATCGCGCTGGCAATCAGCCCCGACAGCACCAGCGCGTTCATCGGCACATGGTGCGTGCTCGAAACGCGGCCGAGCCAGCCGCTCGCCAGCACCATTTCGTCGCGCGCATAAGCGTAGACCAGCCGGCTCGCCGCCGCTTGCATGCTGAGCGCGCACGACAGGAACGACACCAGCACCACCACCACCACCGCTTTGGCGCCGATCGGGCCGAACGCGATGTTGAGCGCATCCTCGATCGGGTTGGTGACGCGGCCGCTGATCACGCCCATCACATCGGGGAGCGACAGGATCAGCGCCAGCGCGACGAAAATCGACGCGGCCATGCCGACATAAATGGTCGATTTCATCGCCTTGGGGATGGCTACGCCCGGATTGGGGGTTTCCTCTGCCACATCGCCGCAGGCCTCAAAGCCATAGCACGTGAACAGGCCGACAATCGCCGCACCCATGAACGCCGGGGCATAAGACCCGCTTTTGACAATGCCATAGGTGTTGAAAATCACCCCCAGCGGCTGGTGGCGATGAAACAGCAGCAGGAACGCGCCGACCACGATTGCGCCGAGGATTTCGCAGATGAAGCCGAACATCGCCACCCGCGCGAGCACGCGCGTGCCGGCGAGATTGGTCAGCGTGGAAATCACCACCAGCCCGATCGCGAGCAGGCCGGCGGTCACCGGCGTGGTCTTGAACCCCAGCAAAGGCCCGACAAAGGGCGCAGCACCCGCCGAGACCGCCGCGATCGAAGTGAACAGCGCCCAGCCATAGATCCAGCCCGCCATCCACGCCCATTTCTTGCCCACCAGCCGGCGGCACCAGGGGTATAGCCCGCCCGAAATGGGGAACTGCGACACGACTTCGCAAAAAGTCAGGCACACCACCATCTGGCCCAGCGCAGCGATCAGATACCACCAGATCATCGGCGGTCCGCCCGCCTGCATGCCGATGGCAAACACCGAATAGACCCCGACCACCGGCGACAGATACGTAAAGCCGAGCGCGAAATTTTCCCACAGCGACATCGAGCGTTCGAACTGCGCCGAATAGCCGAG
>CAITOD010000380.1 GCA_903893935.1 uncultured Sphingomonadales bacterium | reverse complement strand
TGGCATTGCGCTGCGCGCCGAGCCGCGCCTAGTCGGCAAGGAACAGCTCGGGATTGAACGCGCTCGCATCGATTGTCGCGGCCGCGCGGCAATAGCGATCAAACATCGCCGATTCGAGATCGGGCGAGACATCGCGCCGCGCATCCTGCAGCAGCGAAACCAGATCGTAAGCCGCGTGGCCGTTGAGCGCGTCCTGAAAATCGAGCAGGCCCTGGCGGTCGAGCCCGCCCACCAGCATGATATTTTCCGCGTGATAGTCGCGCAGCACGGTCACCCCGGGGCGCTGGCGCGACAGCAGCGGCGCGAGCACCGCTTCCCATGCCGCAGTCCAGCTTTGCCCGTCGATATAGAGCCCGCGCGTCGGGCAATACCATTCGGTGAACAGGCGCACTTCGCGCATGTATTCGCTCAGCGAATAGTCGGTGAACGGCCCGGGCGGCAGCCGGTGCAGCGCAACCAGCGCATCGATCGCGGCACTGTAGACTTTCACTTCGTCATCGGGCCAGGCATCGACATATTCGCGCATGCGCACGTCGCCGAAATCTTCGAGCAGAACCAGGCCCGACGCGAGATCATCAGCCAGCACGATCGGCGCGCGCAGCCGGTTGCCATCGAGCCAGCGTGCGACGCGCAGGAACTGCTCGGGGTCTTCGTGCGGCGGGGGCGCGTGCATCAGCATCGCCGAGGCGCCACCGGGCTTGCGCACGCGGAAATAGCGGCGGAACGAGGCATCGCCGCGCAAGGGCTCGATGCGCGCGCCGGCCCAGCCGGCTTTGCCGAGGAAACGCGTAGCGGTGTCGGGGATGGTCAGTTCCATGGGCCCCGTCCTTGCCAAAGCAGCCCCGGCTCGACAATGGCCCGACGGCCTTTTTCGGTGGTTTGCATGCGGATCGTGAGGCAACCGGGCTCGTGCGCAAAGCCGCCGGCGTTTTCCGGCCATTCGGCCAGCAAAGCTGCGCCCTCGCGATAGTCGTCAAGCCCGATCCCGGCGGCTTCATCTGCGTGCGCCAGCCGGTAGAAATCGGCGTGCACCACCGGCATGCGCAACAGCGGCGGCTCGTAGAGCTCGATGATCGAAAACGTCGGCGACGGCACTTCGCCGCGATGGCCAAGTGCTGCAATCACCGCGCGCGCCAGCGTGGTCTTGCCCGATCCGAGATCGCCGCAGAGCGCCACCGCATCACCCGGCGCCAGATCGCGCGCAATCCGTGCGCCGAGTTCTGCGGTCGCGGCCAGATCGGGCAAATCGATCGCGATCATGGCAACACGACCACCGCGCTCGTGCCCTGCTTCGGTTCGGACATCAGCTCGATCGTTCCGCCGTGCGCATCGATCAGCTGGCGCACCAGCGGCAGGCCCAACCCGGCGCGGCGTTCGACATTGCGGCCGTCGGGCGCAATCGCCAGCCCTTCGAGCGCGCGCGCCAGCTGCGCCGGCGCCATGCCGCGCCCGTTGTCAGAGATCACCACTTGCACTTTGCGATCGGGCCGCCGCGCGCATTCGACCAGAATGCGGCCTCCCGCAGGTGTCGCCGCAATCGCATTGTCGATCAGATGGCCGAACGCACGACGCAGCCGGCGGTGGTCACCGGTCACCGTGCCGACCGCATCGCTGCCGCGCAGATCGAGCGCGAGTTGCCCCTCGGTCAGCCGGTCGGCGCGTTCCTGCACCACTTCGGTCAGCAGCGCGAACACCGGCACCGGCTCGCGCGCGATCGGCAAAGTGCCCGCTTCGCCTTGCGACAAATCGAGCACGCTTTCGATCTGTTCGCTCAGCCGCTCGACCGAGGCGAGGATCGCACCGATATAGTCGTGCGCCTGCGCCGGCAGATCGCCCGCCAGCCCGCCTTCGAGCATTTCGGCAAAGCCGCGGATCGAAGTCAGCGGCGTGCGGAACTCATAGCTCATATTGGCAATGAAGCGCGTTTTCACCGCATCGGCCTCGATCAGCGCAGCATTGCGTTCGCGCAGCATTGTCTCGGCTTTCTGCGAATCGGTGATGTCGAGCACTGTCAGCAGGCCGTTGCCATCGGGCAAAGGCACCCCGGCAAAAGCCAGATGCCGCCCGTCGGCAAGCGCGAGGTGCCCGGTGTGCTGGCGCCGTTCGAGCGTGGCGGCTTCGATCACTTGCGCAATCGTGGCGATCTGCGCGGGGCGCCGCAGCTTGCCGGCAATGCGCGTGAGGATTGCATCGGCGCGCGGGTGCGAGGCGAGGAATTCTTCCTCGAGATCCCAGTCGGCGGCAAAGCGCCGGTTCCACAGTTGGAGTTTGCTGTCGGGGCCGAACACCGCGAGCGATTCGAACAAGTTGTCGAATGTCGCAGTCCGCGTGCGCAGCAGCGTGTCGCGCATTGCCGACAATTGCAATTGCTCGGTGCGATCCTCGAAAATCATCAGCAGCCCGCCATCGGGCATCGGCTGGGCCACCACGCGCAAATGCGTGCCGTCGGACAAGTGCCACGGTTCCTCGCGCGCTTCGCGGCTGAGGAACCAGCCCTGGCGTTCGCGCCGCCATTCGGGAAAATCGCGCACTTCGGGCAGGCGACCGCCATCGCGCATGCGATCGAGCACGCGGTCGAACGGCGGATTGTCGACCACCCAGGCGGGGGGAATGGCAAACATGCGCAGGAACGGCTGGTTGACGAAGGCAAGGCTGCGGCGCTCGTCGAACTGGGCGATGCCCGCCGACATCGTATCGAGCATTTGCCGCTGTGCCGCGCGGAAGCGGCGGAACTGGCGAGTCAATTCCTCCATTTCCTCGATATCGACCGCATAGCCCGCCACCCCGTCGTCGCCGAGCGGCAGATCGATCACGCGCAACGAACGCCGCTGGCCGCCGATTGTCGCCGAAACCGCGCGCTCGATCGGCAGGCCTTGCGTCTGCGCGCTGCGCGCGACCGCGCGCGGGCCCGCACCATCGACCGGTTCGATCAGTTCAGTGCCTGCCGCGATTACATCAGCCCCGCTGCGCCCGCCGACCGCGCGGACATAGGCGGTGTTGACGAGCCGCAGCGCCAGATCGGGCCCGCGAAACCACATCGGCAAAGGCGCGGCTTCGATCAGCCCCGACAGCCCGGCAAAATCGGCGCGCGCGCCCGCAGTCTGGGCGCGCAACGCGCGCAATTCGTCTTCGCTTTCGGTGAAATCGAAAAACCACACCAGCGCCGCGCCCGCGGGCGAAATCTGCGGATCGGCCAGATAGCCGCGCACGCCGAGCGTCTTGGCCGTGCCGCGCGGGGTCAGCGACAGGCGAAAGGGCGCGGCGGTCTTCTGGGTGCGGCGGACCGCATCGCTCAGCAGCGACAACTGGTATTCATCGAGCCCGCGCTCGCCGCCATCGGCGCTCGCATCGAGTTCGGACAGATAGCCCGGCATCGCGCCAAAGCCGAACCATCCGGCCAGCCGCGCCGGCCCCTCGATCCGTCCGTCGGCGCGCACCACCATCGGCAGCGCGGGCGAATCCTCGACCATCCGCGCCAGCCGCCGCGCCTGGCGCAAGCCTGCGTCGGCCCTCACCTGCCGCGCGCGCGCCGCCAGCATCGCCCAGGCCGCCGCAACGGTCCAGGCAGAAAGCAGCAATCCGATCACGGCCGATGCGGCTGGGGTGAGAACCATCAGCACATG
>CAITOD010000379.1 GCA_903893935.1 uncultured Sphingomonadales bacterium | reverse complement strand
TAAGGATTTGTCTGCCGTGCAACCAGCTCCATGCGCAAAATCCCGGACAGCTATGGGACCTGATCCGGTATCCATCGCGGCTCTGGCGCGGAGCCGGCGATTTTGCGCTCCCGGCGCCTCATGGCAGGCCAATCCCGATGCCGGCGACGCCAAAACCAGCGACAGCGATGGCAAAGGCGTGTGGGTTGGCAAAGGCAACAGCGTTCGCGGGAAATGGGTCGAAATCACGGCCGATCGCCAGACGCACAAGCTCAGCGGGTTTGGCGAACTGCGTTATGCCCTGACCGTCAAAGGCGATCGATTGACCGGCACCGCCAGTTTTCGCCAGTATGATGAAAGCCATGTCCTGGTCGATGGACCGTTTGCGTCCACTTTGTCGGGCACGCGCGTAACATTGCCATAAGTGCTGCAGCGATAGTTTATCGCGGTTTTAACTTTGGCGGGCTAAAGCGCCTGGCATGACCGAGAGCCCGCCGCGCCACACCGTCCTGATCGTGTTCGGCACGCGGCCAGAGGCGATCAAGATGTTCCCCGTCGTCCATGCGCTGCGCGCCGATCCACGGTTTCGCGTGCGCGTGTGCATTTCGGCGCAGCATCGCGGCCTGCTCGATCAGGTCATGGCGATTGCCGGGATCGCGGCCGATCACGATCTCGATCTGATGCGCCCCGATCAGACGCTCGATGCGCTCACCGCCGCCTTGCTCACCGGGCTTGGCCAGGTGATGGACCTGGAAAAACCCGACTGGGTCGTGGTGCAGGGCGATACCGCCACCGCAATGGCCGGCGCGCTCGCTGCCTATTATCGCAAGATCCGCGTCGCGCATGTCGAAGCAGGCTTGCGCAGCCACAATATCTATCACCCCTGGCCCGAAGAAGTGAACCGCAAGATCATCGGCACGATCGCGGCACTCCATTGCGCCCCCACCGAAACCGCCGCCGCCGCACTTCGCACCGAAAATGTCGCGGACGAGGCGATCCATGTCACCGGCAACACGGTGATCGACGCGCTGCAATGGGTCTCGGCGCGGATTGCCGCCGAACCTTCGCTGGCGAGCGGGTTGCAGCCGCTGGCCGCGCGCTTTGCCGGGCGGCGCATCATCGGCGTGACCAGCCACCGGCGCGAAAATTTCGGCGGCGGGCTCGAAGCGATTGCGCGCGCCATCCGCACGATCGCCGCACGCCAGGATGTGGCGCTGATTTTCCCGGTCCACCCCAACCCCAATGTGCGCCGGGTGATGGAGGCGGAACTCGCCGGGCTCGACAATGTCGCGCTGATCGAGCCGCTCGATTACCCGCACTTCGCGCGCCTGCTGGGGATGTGCGAGATCATGCTGACCGACAGCGGCGGGGTGCAGGAAGAAGCACCCGCGCTCGGCAAGCCGGTGCTGGTGATGCGCGAAACCACCGAACGGCCCGAAGGGATCGCGGCGGGCACCGCGCGCCTTGTCGGCACCGATCCGGCGCGTATCGTTACCGAAATTTTCACGCTACTCGACGATAAAGCGGCCTATGGCGCGATGGCGCGCGCGCACAATCCGTTTGGCGATGGCCGGTCCGCCTCGCGCATCATGGAGCTGATTGCCAATGCCGGATGAAACTTATGCAGGGTGAGACCAAGCCGCAGGTCTGCGTGGTCGGCCTCGGCTATATCGGCCTGCCCACTGCCGCGATAATTGCCCGCGCCGGCTGTCCGGTGCTCGGGCTTGATGTGTCGCAGCACGTGGTCGATACGATCAATCGCGGCGAAATCCATATCGAGGAAGTTGATCTCGATGGCCTCGTGCGCGGGGTGGTGCAGCGCGGGCTGTTGCGCGCCGCGACCGCGATCGAACCCGCCGATGTGTTCGTGATCGCGGTGCCGACCCCGTTTGCCCACGACGGGCACC
>CAITOD010000378.1 GCA_903893935.1 uncultured Sphingomonadales bacterium | reverse complement strand
GTGACGCGCCCGAAGCGCAGGCCTTGCTCGGCAAACTGGTCGCGGTGATCCCGGGCGCGATGTATTCGCAATACCGGCTGGTCGATGCCCGCGCCGCGCTCGAGCTGCCCGATCACGCCACCGCCGAACAGGGCGCGGGCGCGTTCGTCAACCCGTTGACCGCGCTGAGCTTTGTCGAAGTGCTGCGCCGCGAAGGGCACAAGGCGCTGGTGCATACCGCCGCCGCCTCGAACCTCGGCCAGATGCTGGTGCGGATTTGCCAGGCCGATGGCGTGCCGCTGGTCAATGTGGTGCGTTCGCCCGCGCAAGTGGCCCTGCTCAAGGGGATCGGTGCCGACCATGTTGTCGATACGTCGAGCGACACCTTCCACGCCGATCTGGTGGCCGCGATCGAAGCCACCGGCGCGACGCTCGGCTTCGATGCGATCGGCGGGGGCAAGCTCGCCGGGCAATTGCTGTCGGCGATGGAGCAAGTCGCGAGCAGGAATGCCGCGTTCAGCCGCTATGGCTCGGACACGTTCAAGCAAGTCTATATCTACGGTGCGCTCGACACCGGCCCGACGCTTCTCAACCGCACATTCGGCTTTTCGTGGGCGCTGTCGGGGTTCCTGCTGACGCCGTTTCTGGCGAAGATCGGTGCCGAAAATGCCGAGCGCCTGCGCCAGCGCGTGCGCGACGAATTGACCACCACGTTCGCCAGCCATTTCAAGGCGCGCATTTCGCTCGACGAGGCGCTGACGCGCGACGCGGCCTTGGCCTACAACGCGCGCGCGACCGGCGAAAAATACCTGATCGTGCCGCACGGCTGACTTCGCCCACTTCGTCACCCCGGGCTTGACCCGGGGTCCCGCTTGCTTGGGCCCGGCGCGCGACCGGAAGAACAGCGGGACCCCGGATCAAGTCCGGGGTGACGAGAGAAATGGGGCGTTACGCCTTGTGCGCGATGCTTTCGGGCAGTTCCTTGCCGAACACGCGCTGGTAATATTCGGCCACCAGCACGCGCTCGGTCTCGTCGCACTTGTTGAGAAACGTCAGGCGGAAAGCAAAGCCGACATCGTTGAAAATCGCCGCGTTCTGCGCCCAGCCGATCACTGTGCGCGGGCTCATCACGGTCGAGATATCGCCGCCGATAAAGCCCTTGCGCGTCAGATCGGCCACGCGCACCATTTCGCCGGCGGTGCGGGGGTCGAGGCCGGGCACTTTGCTGGTGACGATCTGCACTTCGGTCGCCTGCGCCAGATAATTGAGCGCCACGACCATGTTCCAGCGGTCCATCTGCCCCTGGTTGATCGCCTGCGTGCCGTGATAGAGCCCGGACGTATCGCCGAGGCCCACCGTGTTGGCGGTGGCGAACAGGCGGAACCACGGGTTGGGGCGGATCACCCGGTTCTGGTCGAGCAGCGTCAGCTTGCCTTCGCTTTCGAGCACGCGCTGGATCACGAACATCACATCGGGACGGCCGGCGTCGTATTCGTCGAACACCAGCGCGGTCGGGGTCTGCAGCGCCCAGGGCAGCAGGCCTTCGCGGAATTCGGTGACTTGCAGCCCGTCGCGCAGCACGATCGCATCGCGCCCGATCAGGTCGATGCGGCTGATATGCGCATCGAGATTGATCCGCACGCAAGGCCAGTTCAGCCGCGCGGCGACTTGTTCGATATGCGTCGATTTGCCGGTGCCGTGATAGCCCTGCACCATCACGCGGCGGTTGTAGGCAAAGCCCGCCAGAATCGCCAGCGTGGTGTCCGGATCGAACACGTAATTGGCATCGAGATCGGGCACGCGATCGTCGGCCGCGCTGAACGCGGGGACGGAAAGGTCGATATCGATCCCGAACGTCGCGCGGACGTCGATCCGGGTGTCGGGGGCAGCGAGCGCCGTGCCGGCAGAAGTCGTGTCAGTCATCAAGGGTTCGACTAGACGCGCGAGCGGCGCGCTGCAATGCTCTTCGTTGTCAAAAAGGGCGCGATCGCGCCCATCGTACCACTGGCTTCAAGGGCAAAGCATGCAGCCGACCCAACCAAAACCGCATCGCGACCTTCCCCCGCGCGAGGAAATGCCCGGCCGCCCCATGGCGCCGCGCGACCGGCAAGCGGCGGCGCAACAACAGTAGCAAGCGATTGACGCTGCGGCGCGCAATGCGCATGGCAGCTCCATGTTTGACTGGATCATGTCGCTGACCGTGCTCGCGGTGATCGCGCTCGTGCTGGGCGCCGTCGCGATGTGGCGGCGCGGCGAACGCCGGCGCGCCGTGCTGATGGCCGTCGCGGCGCTGGTCATCGCCGGCAATGTCGCGGTGTGGAGCTGGCCCGGCTGAACCAAATAACAGTGCCTGCCAAAATAAAAAGCATCCGTTCGTGCTGAGCCTGTCGAAGCAGGCGCGCAACATGCATGACAGCGCCCAAACAGACGTGGCGCGCCTGCTTCGACAGGCTCAGCACGAACGGTATTTTG
>CAITOD010000377.1 GCA_903893935.1 uncultured Sphingomonadales bacterium | reverse complement strand
TGCCGAAGCGGCCGAGCGCATGCCGTTCATCCGCTATTCGCTCGACCATGGTATGGGACAGCGGATCGAAAGCCAGCTGACGCGGATGAAACTGCGCCTGCCCAATGTGATCGAAGTCGATATCATCCACCAGCAACTGACTTCGGTCGCGCTCGGCATCGGCTGGTCGATCACCAGCGCGCTGTGCCTTGCCGCGATGCCGACTTTGCTCGATCAGCTGCGCATCGAACCTTTGCCGCGCGGCCGCTTTTCGCGCCGCGTGCAAGTGGTCGGACGCAGTGGCGAACTGGGCAATCTGGCGCTGCAAACCGCCGAAATGGCGCGCGAAGTGCTGCGGGTGGACACGATGACGCCGCTGCTGAAGCAACTGCCGTGGATCGAGGAACTGATGCATTGATCGCGCCGGTTTTATATTGATAAGTATAATTTTCATACCATAATAGCGCATGGCGTTTGAGTATGATCCGGACAAGAGTGCGATCAACAAAGCGAAGCATGGGCTCGACTTTGAGGAAGCCAAAGCGCTGTGGGACGATCCGTGGCTGCTCGAAGTGCCGGCAAACACGATCGACGAACCGCGATTTCTCGGTATCGGCCGGATCGACGGGAAGCATTGGACGGCGATCTGGACATTGCGCAACGGCAATTTGCGCATCATCTCGGTCAGGCGATCGCGAAAGGAAGAAGTGGGCTATTATGAAAGCGAACGAATTTGACACGAAATTCGACGCGGGCGAGGACGTCAGTGAATCGGTTGACTGGTCCAGGGCCCGTCGTCCGAACGATCAGATCAAACGGGTCAATGTCGATTTTCCGGCATGGGTCGTCGATGGACTCGACAAACAGGCTCGACATCTGGGCGTTACCCGCCAGTCGTTGATCAAGATGTGGATAGCCGAGCGGCTGGGCTGAGCAGACAAAGGAAGACCCGACAAAAGACGGCCCGCACGTCTGGTGAGACATGCGGGCCGCAAGGGTGGACCGGTTTGCTGCGCCGGCGATCAGTCGATCGCTTCGGCCAGCGTGTGCCACAGCCACGGCGCGAAGCTGCGCCAGACTTCGACGTGAAAATGGTCGGACGCCAGAGCCCAGATCTGCACTTCGACGGTTTCGAACACGGTGCGCGTGGCGCGGCCGGGCGAAAATTGCGCCAGATCGAGCGGGCAACCACGAGTCAGCGCGGCGACGGCGCCCGGGCCTTGCACCGTGAACCCGACTGCCCGCGCGCTGACGTCAACGAGACTCAGCGGCTGACCGCTCGCGGCGGGCGGTACGGTGCCTGCGGGCAGCATTGCATACCACTCGTCGGGACCAAGGCGCGCGATGCCGTCAAGCTGCGTGCCGATCGGTTCGGGCAGCGCGCGACCGAGCGCGGCCGCCAGCAGTGCTGGGTCTTTGGCGCGCAGCGACCAGCGTGTTTTGGCGGGCGCGGGCGCCAGCGTTACCGCGAGGCCGCGCACCGTGCCGGCAATCGGCTCGCTGCCCGGCGCCAAATCGATGCCGGCCACGGCGAGCGGGGCGATCTCAAGCATTGAGGCGGCTCCCTTCGGCGTCATGGAACATCGGCGCGGTGACTTTCGCGCGGATCACTTTGCCCGGCATCGGCACGAAAATCGTCTGCCCGATCCGCGCGCGGCCATCGGCAATCACCGCCAGCGCAATCGTGCGGCCAAGCGCGGCGCTGCGATACGACGAAGTGACATGCCCGATCATCGGCATCGGGATCGGCGCATTGGGGTCGGCCACCACTTGTGCGCCTTCCTCCAGCAAGTCCTGCGGGTCTTCGGTCAGCAGGCCGACGAACTGCTTGCGCCCGGATGCCTGCATATCGGGCCGCGCGAGCGAGCGTTTGCCCACGAAATCGGGCTTTTTCTTGCCCACCGCCCAGTCGAGCCCCATGTCGAACG
>CAITOD010000376.1 GCA_903893935.1 uncultured Sphingomonadales bacterium | reverse complement strand
CGACCATCTTCAAATGCATCAGCTCGCTGGTCGCGTCGTCAATGTAGACCAGCAGCGTGCACTGCGGGCCGCGCGATTCAAACCACCAATGCTTTGAGCCGTCGAGTTTGATCAGCTCGCCACGGCAGTCCCGACGATAACGTGGCTGATAAGGACGTGGTCGGCGGGCGTCGCGATCCTTCCAAAGTCCCGCCTTGATCATCCACTTGCGCAGAGTCTCGTGAGAGATGGTGATTTTGTGTCGCTCGGCGAGGTACTCGACGGCCAAAGTTGGACCGAAATCCCGGTAGTGTTCACGCACCAGGTCGAGGACGCGGCTCCGAAACGTATCGCCGAAATCCCGGTTGCTCGTCCGACCGCGCTTCCACGAAACCAGTGCTTCTGGGCCGCCGGCACGCAATCGGTCGAGTAGCCGGTAAACCTGCCGACGACCAACGCCCAGCAAAATGGCGGCGTCTTCAATCCTGAGTTCGCCACGTTGAAAGCGTAGCAGCGTATCGTACCGCGAAAGCTCGCCATGGCTCATCGCCACCACCGTCATAAGCGCCATCCTCTATGCCAGAGGACGACCATGCCACCGCTGCCCGCGAGCGCCCATCACGATGGGACATTTCTAAATTGCGGGGTGGGACATTTCTACTTTGCGCTTACAATCAGATAGATCGATAATAATGATTATGTTAAATGGCGGAGCGCCTCAGCAAGCGCCCTGCCGCTCAAAAACCATCCGGCCGGAAATGGCGGAACGCCAGTGCGGCGGTGGCGATGATGGCGGCCCACAGCAGCGCCATCCATGCCAGGGCCAGCCAGCCGGCGGGTGACATGCGCGTGCCGCGGCGGATCAGATTGCCGCCGATCAGCGTCAGCACCATGATCATGCCGATCGCGCTGACCCATTGGTCGGCAGTCAGGCCGCCGCTGCCGTGGAACCCTGTCACAACACGCGCTCCAGTCCGTCGTAGCCCGGTTCGACATGCGCCGGCAGCTCGTCGCACAATGTGCGGTAATCCATCGACTTGTCGAGATGCGTCAGGATCGCGTGACCGGCACGCGATCGTGTGACCAGATCGAGCGCCATCGCCAGATGCGCATGCGTCGGATGCGGATTGCGGCGCAACGCATCGACCACCAGCACATCGATGCGATCGAACAGCGCCACCATGCCCTCGGTCACTTCGCTGAAGTCGGTCGCGTAGCCGATTGATTTTCCGCCCTGGTCGAACCGGAATGCGGTCGAGCGCGCGGGCCCGTGCGGCATTTCGCAATGGGTGACGCCAATGCCCGCGACAAGCCGCACGCGCTCGAGATTGTCGATATTGCAGATCGTCGGATAGCCGAATTGCCCCGCGAACACATAGCCGAAGCGCATGCGCAAGCGGCGCACGGTCTCGTCGGAGGCATAGGCCGGCAAAGGCGCGCCGCGTCCCATGCGCAAAGGACGCAAGTCGTCGATGCCGTGCGTGTGATCGGCATGGTCGTGCGTCCACAGCACGCCATCGATCCGGCCGATCTCGGTTGCCAGCAGCTGGCTGCGCAAATCGGGCGGCGTAT
>CAITOD010000375.1 GCA_903893935.1 uncultured Sphingomonadales bacterium | reverse complement strand
CCGCATTTCGCAAGGGCGGGACGGTCACCGCCGGCAATGCCTCCGGCGTCAACGACGGCGCGGCGGCGCTGCTGATCGCCTCGGAGGCCGCGGTGAAGCGCCACGGTTTTGCGCCGCTCGCCCGCGTGCTCGGCGGCGCGACGACGGGCGTCGAGCCGCGCATCATGGGCATCGGCCCGGCGCCGGCTTCGGAAAAACTGCTGGGCCGGCTTGGCCTTTCTGTCGGGCAGATCGACATCGTCGAATTGAACGAGGCGTTTGCCAGCCAGGGGCTGGCCGTGCTGCGCCGGCTGGGCCTGGCCGACGATGCCGCCCACGTAAACCCCAATGGCGGCGCGATCGCGCTCGGCCATCCGCTCGGCATGTCGGGCGCGCGGCTGGTGCTGACCGCGACCGAGGAACTGCATCGGCTCGGCGCGCGGCTGGCATTGTGCACCATGTGCATCGGCGTGGGGCAGGGGATTGCCATGGTGATCGAGCGCGTTTAATTCATTGACCGAACGGTCGGGTTATTATATTCCGGCTGTGAAACGGTGGAGACGCGCGATGTACACGACCGAACTCGGTAAGCCCGACGCCAAGGCGCCCGTTGCGATCGGCGGCGAAGACCCGGCACTGGTCGCCGCGTTCGAAGCGCGTGTGGCGGCAGACGAGTTCATCGAGCCGAAGGACTGGATGCCAGAGGCCTATCGTCGGACGTTGGTGCGCCAGATTTCGCAGCATGCGCACAGCGAAATTGTGGGCATGCTGCCCGAAGGCAACTGGCTGACCCGCGCGCCCTCGTTGCGGCGCAAGGCCGTGCTGTTGGCCAAAGTCCAGGATGAGGGCGGCCATGGCCTTTACCTCTATTGCGCGGCCGAAACGCTCGGCACAAGCCGCGACGAAATGATCGACGCGCTGCATTCGGGCAAAGCCAAATACAGCACCATTTTCAATTATCCGACGCTGACCTGGGCCGACATCGGCGCGATCGGCTGGCTGGTCGATGGCGCCGCAATCATGAACCAGGTGCCGCTGCAGCGCACGTCCTACGGCCCTTACGCACGCGCCATGGTGCGCGTGTGCAAGGAAGAAAGCTTTCATCAGCGGCAGGGCTATGAAATCATGATGGCGCTGGCGGGCGGGACGCCAGACCAGAAGGCAATGGCGCAGGATGCGCTCAATCGCTGGTGGTGGCCTTCGATCATGATGTTCGGGCCGCCCGACGACAATTCGCCCAATTCG
Organism: uncultured Sphingomonadales bacterium; assembly: GCA_903893935.1. Taxonomy (GTDB): domain Bacteria; phylum Pseudomonadota; class Alphaproteobacteria; order Sphingomonadales; family Sphingomonadaceae; genus Novosphingobium. Next base: position 1,577 of record CAITOD010000375.1, on the reverse strand, counting down.
GCCCAGTCGATGCGGTGGCGCATCAAGCGCGACACCAACGACGAACTTCGGCAGAAATTCGTCGATGTCACCGTGCCGCAGGCGGAATATATTGGCCTGACCGTGCCGGATCCCGATCTGGTGTGGAATGCCGACAAGGGTGGCTATGATTTCGGCGCGATCGACTGGGAGGAATTCTATGCGGTCGTGCGCGGTGAAGGGCCGGTCGCCAAGGAACGCATGAAGGCCCGTCGCGATGCCTGGGACGAGGGCGCCTGGGTGCGCGAGGCGGCCTCCGCCTATGAAGCCACGCGCGCGGCGAGGCGGGCAGCATGAGCCGCGAATGGCCGCTGTGGGAAGTGTTCATCCGCACGAAGGGCGGGTTGAGCCACCGTCACGCCGGATCGGTGCACGCGCCCGACCCGGAACTGGCGATGCGTCATGCGCGCGATACGTATACCCGCCGGATGGAAGGCGTCAGCCTGTGGGTCGTGCGGTCCAGCGATATCGTCGCGTCCGATCCCGCGCAGGACGGCCCGATGTTCGAGCCGGCCGAGGGCAAGATCTATCGGCACCCGACGTTCTATGAAATTCCAGACGTCGTGAAGCACATCTGATGCAGGCACAGTCTTCGATAAAGTCCGATGCGCACCTGCCTGCACAATGGCACCCGGCGTTGTTCGATTATCTGCTGCGGCTGGGCGACGACAGCCTGATCCTCGGGCAACGGCTGACCGAATGGTGCGGGCACGCGCCCGCGCTGGAGGTCGATCTCAGCCTGGCCAATATCGGGCTCGATCTGATCGGCCAGGCCACGCTGTTCCTGGAACTGGCCGGCGAAGTCGAAGGCAAGGGGCGCAATGGCGACCGGCTGGCGTTCCATCGCGACGTGCTGGCCTTTCGCAACTGCCTCTTGGTCGAACAGCCCAATGGCGATTTTGCGCAGACCATGGCGCGCCAGTTGCTGTTTTCGACATACAGCCACGCGCTGTTCGAGGGCCTGTGCCAGTCGGCTGAACCGCGTATCGCCGAAATCGCCGCAAAGGCGGTGAAGGAAGTGCGCTATCACGCCGAACTGGCCGCGGACTGGGTAATTCGGCTGGGCGATGGCACCGAAGATAGCAGCACGCGGATGATCGACGGGCTCGACTGGCACTGGCGGTTTGTCGAGGAACTGTTCGAGGTCGATGCACTGGAACAGCCGCTGGTTGAGGCCGGCATCGCCGTTGACCGCACGCAACTCCGGGCAGCGTTTGACACGCGCATTGCAGCGGTGCTGACCGAAGCGACTCTGCCGCTGCCGGTCTATCCGCGCGGGATCAAGGGCGGCCGCACCGGGCATCACAGCGAACACCTGGGGCATTTGCTGGCCGTGATGCAGTATCTGCCGCGCAGCTATCCCGACGCTGTATGGTGACGGCGCTCGCGCAGGCGTCACTCGACCGGATCATGGCGGTTCTGGCCGAGGTGCCCGATCCCGAAATCCCGGTGGTATCGGTGCTCGACTTGGGCATCGTGCGCCGCCTGCAACGCGATGCCGGCGAGCTCTGCGTTGAAATCACTCCGACCTACAGCGGCTGCCCGGCCACGCTGGCGAT
>CAITOD010000374.1 GCA_903893935.1 uncultured Sphingomonadales bacterium | reverse complement strand
TTCGTGCGGTCGCGATGTTGGACACCCCCAACCAACCCACCCCCAGCGGGGGAGGGGTTTTTGCAGGCGGTATAATAACCCTCTTTTTGGGGTGGCCTGGGGATAGGGTCAGGGTTGCAGCGACGGCTCGTCGGCGCTGGCCATTGCTGCGTACAGTTCGAACGGGTCGAGCACCGCGCGGCCCAGTGCCGTTTCGAATTCGGCTTGTGACGATGCGGCGGCGTAGGCGGCGCGGGATTGGCCTGCGAGGTTGGACTGGAAAATGCCCGCGGCGCTGACGGGGAGGAAATCTTCGTAGCGGATGGGTTCGATGGCGCCCTGGCGGTGGCGGACGAAAATCAGGTCCTGGTCCACCAGCGTGGCGAGATCGTCGGGGAAAGCGGCGAAAGCCTGGGCCAGGCGTTGTGCGTAGGGCAGTGCCGGGTCGCCTTGCAGCGCCTGCGCCAACAGGGTGTCGTAGAGCGCGCGGCCTTTGCGGGTGAGGGCGGCGCCGCGTTGTTCGATTTCGCCGAAGCGCGCGGTGTGGCTGCCGGTTTGCGCGCCGGTCTGGTCGGTGAAGCGCACCGGTTCGGTCAGCGCCTTGAAGCTGGTCTGGCGCAGCAGGATCGGCACGCGGCGCGCAGGGGGGCCTTCGATCGCGTCTTTGGCGTCGATGCCGTGCGCCAGCATCGCGGCTTGCGCGGCTTCGATATCGTGGGTGCGCGGGGTCAGATGGTTGATATGCGGGCCTTTGAACGCGACCACATCGGCAATCAGCCGGTGCGCCTGGCTGAGCCGGCGATACGTATCGCTGTCGACAGTGGCATCGGCGTGCCAGCGGAAGGTTTCGAGCAAGGCGGCGACAAACGCGTCCGCCTCGGCGGCATCGAGCCCGCCTTGTGCTTCGGCGCGGCCGAGCAGCGCCAGCGCTTCGGGAGTGAAAATCTGCCGGCGCGCGAGGATTTCGGCGGCTTCGGCGCGCAAGGTGGCATCCTCGATCAGTTCGAGCCGCAGCAGCGAGCAGAACACGCGAAACGGCTCGGCGGCAATCGCGGCTTCGTGCACCGGACGAAACGCGGTTGAATGCACCGGCACGCCGGCGGGCGCCAGATCGTAATAGCCGACCGGTTCCATCCCCAGAACGGCAAAGGCGCGCGCGAGCGTGGCCAGTTCGTGCGCGGTGCCGACGCGGATCGCGCCGTGGCGTTCGGGGTCGCCGGTCGTGGCCTCGCCGGCCGCAGCGTTGACCGCTTCGACCAGTGTGAGCAGATCGGCATAGAGCGGCACTTCGGCGCGATACATTGCCGAAAGCGCAGCACTGAACCGCGCGCGGATTGCATCGGGGCTGATCACCGGGGTGGCCATGGGCTTGATCCTTGCTGAATGCGATGGGGTTGCCCTGATCACATTCGGCGCGCGAATCAAGCCCTGGCGTGCCCGCGCAAGCCGCCCCGGCCGGGCCTTATGCGGCGGCGAATTCCGCGGTGATTTCGGCTGCGACTTGCGCCAGGTTTTCATCGAGCACGAAGTGGCCGCCATCGATCCACACCAGCCGCGCCTTGGGCAGATCGGCGAGATAGGCGGTGGCACCCGGTTCGATGAAGAACGGATCGCGCGTGCCCCACAGGATCAGCGTTTTGGGCTGGTGCTTGCGGAACGCTTCCTGCCACACCGGGTAGAGCGCGATGTTGTTGCGATAATCATAGAGCAGATCGACCTGGTAATCCTGCACGCCGGGGCGATCGAGCAGCGCCTGATCGAGCACCCAGTTGTCGGGATTGATCGCTTCGGGATCGCGCGCGCCGACCAGCCAGTGCAGCCTGGTGCCTTCGAGGCTGACGAATTCGCGCGCCGGCTGTTCGGTTTCGGCAGTGCGGTTTTCCCACAGCGGCAGCAGCACTTGCTTGGGCGCATCGCCGACGCCTTCCATATAGGCATTGGCGTTCTGGATGATGAAGCCGGTGACCTTTTCGGGCGCGGCGGTGAACAGGCGGAAGCCGACCGGGCCGCCGTAATCCTGCATATAGAGCGTGTAAGACGTCAGCCCCAGCACTTCGACGAGGCCGGCAACATGATCGGCCAGCGCGTCGAAGCTGTAAGTGAAGCTGTCGCGCAGCGGCGCATCCGAATGGCCGAAGCCGATGTAATCGGGCGCGATCAGGTGAAAGCGGGGCGACAGGTGCGCGATCAGATCGCGAAACATCTGGCTGCTGGTGGGCAGGCCATGGAGCAGCAACAGCGTCGGCGATGCGGGATCGCCCGCTTCACGATAGAAAATCTTGCGGCCGTGGACCGTGGCATAGCGGTGATAGGTCTGGTGGGTCATGGTCGTTTCCTTGGATGAACGGGGCGAAAGCGGCGTGGTCATCTCCCCTCCCCTTCAGGGGAGGGGCCG
>CAITOD010000373.1 GCA_903893935.1 uncultured Sphingomonadales bacterium | reverse complement strand
CGTTCGGTTTCGAGATAGATCATCGATTCGCGCAGTTCGCCAATCGCTTCACCCTGCGGCAGCGCGGTCAGCCGGCCATCGGCATTGCGCCGCACCGCCAGCACCGGATGGACCAGCCGATCAATCGCCAGCCCGTGCTGGGTCACCGTGGCGCAGACCGAATCGACCAGAAACGGCATGTCGTCGTTGATCACCGCGATGCGCAGATAGCGCGGGACCGCACCGGTGCCCGCCACGCTTTCGATCGCCAGCGCCGGATCGGCGCCTTTGCGCCGCGCCGCCGCGCGCAAGGTAAAGCGCGCCGCTTCGGCAAGGCGCGCGGCATCGAAATCGGCCGCTTCGGACGGCAACAGCGAATCGCCAAACCGCGCGGCCAGGCTCGCTTCGAGCGTGGCGCCGGACGCGGCGGTATCGGTCAACGTAGCCATGGGGTTCCTTCCCGCGCAGCCGGTTATATCCTGCGATTTTTTGTTATTATATTATACGATTGCGCATTATTAAAACAAGACTAGCCGGAGCGTGCCGGATCAACAAGACCCAAACGGCGCCGGCGCGGCCAGATTAACCCTGCAAACCGCCCGAACGCCAGCGCCAAGGCGATCAATCCACCAGATCGCACACCGCTGCCATCGTCAATTCGAGACTGCGGCGGCGCATGGCCGGATCATGCGTCGCGCCGGCCACGATCAGCTCGTCGGCCTGCGTGCGTTCGCAAAACGCCGCGATCCGGTCGGCGACGGTGCGCGGGGAACCGATCGCCGAAACCTGGCGCATGTGATCGAGCATGGCGCGCGCCGGTGCGGGCAAGCTGTCGCGATAGCCGGGCACCGGCGGCGGCAGGCGCCCCGGATTGCCGCTGCGCAGCCGCACGAACGACTGGTCCATCGAACTTGCCAGCAGCGCGGCTTCGTCGTCGCTGTCGGCGGCGAGCACATTGATCGCGGCCATCACATAGGGCGCATCGAGCGCGGCCGAGGGCTGGAAGTGCTGGCGATAAAGCGCCAGCGCCGCGTCGAGATGGTCGGGCGCGAAATGCGAGGCAAACGCGTATGGCAGCCCGAGCAGGGCTGCGAGCTGCGCGCCAAACAGGCTGGAGCCCAGAATCCACAGTTCGGGCCGCGCGCCAAGCCCCGGATTGGCCTGCAGCGGCACGCGCGAATCGCCCGCGAACTGCGCCTGCAATTCGACCACATCGGCGGGAAAATCGTCGGCCGACCGGTTCACATCCTTGCGCAGCGCGCGCACGATGCGCTGGTCTGCGCCGGGCGCACGGCCGAGCCCGAGATCGATCCGCCCGGGAAACAGCGCATCGAGGGTGCCGAACTGTTCGGCAATCACCAGCGGGCTGTGGTTGGGCAGCATGATCCCGCCCGCGCCGATCCGGATCGTGCGCGTAGCCTTGCCCACATGCGCCAGCACCACCGCGGTGGCGCCGCCGACAATCCCCTGCATGCCATGGTGTTCGGCCACCCAATAGCGATGATAGCCGGCGCGTTCGGCGCATTGGGCAAGCACCGCGGCATCCGCCAGCGCCTCGCCGACGCTGCCGCCTTCGATCACGGGGACGAGATCAAGCACCGACAGTTTCATGCGCGTCCCTATCGTTGAGCCGGACCGGATGTGGGGCGCGGGTCGGCGGGATCAAGGGGCGCTGCGGTATCGGGGCCAAGCTGGGCGAGATAGCCGCGCGCGGTCTGCGCTTCGGGGCTCGCGGGTGCGGCCTCGACCACCGAAGTCCACGATTTGCGGGCGGCGGCTTCGTGCCCCGCGAGCACCGCGATCACGCCGGCTTCGAGGCCGATGGCGGGATCGTGCGGATTGATCGTCGCGGCGGTCTCGATGAAGCTTTGCGCGCCCGGCAGATCGTGGTCGTGCCGCGCCAGCGTGGCCGACAGCAGGAACACGTCGGCATCACCCGGCGCAAGCCCGCGCGCTTCGGCCAGCGCGCGCGCCGCGTCGGCGTGGCGGCCGAGCACGACCAGCGCGCGCGCGCGATCGGCAAGGATCGCGCCGCGCCCGGCGCGATCGTCATACGCGCCGACCGCCAGCGCGCGGTCAAACCAGCCGAGCGCATGCTCGGCGGCGCCATTGGCAAGTGCTGCATTGCCCGCCATCGCCATCACCGGCACGGCATCGGCGCCCGGCGGCAGCACCGACACCGCATCGGCAAAGGCGGCCAGCGCGCCGGCGAAATCGCCCTGGTCCGACAGCAGCAGCCCGAGGCACTGGTCGGGTTGCGCGCGCGCTTCGGGCACTTTGACCAGGCTCAGCCACTGGCGCGCATAAGCAATCGCGCCCTCGGCATCGGTGCGCCCGCGCGTCAGGCATTCGGCCATCTGGTTGACCGGCAGCGGGGTGGCCGGTTTCGCGTCCTTGCGGTGTTGCGTGATCGCGGGCAGCGGTGCCTGCGGATAGACATGCGGGTCGGCCCCGACTTGCATCATGATGGCGAGCATCAGGCTCATGGTTGTTGCAGTCCTTCGAACAAGCCCGCGAGCGTGGCGCGCAGCACGTCGAGATCGGCCGCGCGCGACAGGCGATGATCGCCGTCCTTGATGAGGTGGATCTGCACATCGGCTGAACGCAGCGCTTCGGCGAGCCGCAGCGAAACCTCCCACGGCACATCGGGATCGGCCTGCCCGTGGAGCAGGCGCACCGGCCCGGCAAACCCGACCGGCCCGCCGAGCCGCAGCAGGGCCTGCCCATCGGCCCAGAACCCAGGGTACGTCGGGGTCGGATCGGGGCCATAGATGTTGTCTTCAAACACCACCTGGCCCGCCGCCAGCGCTGCTTTGCCCGCCGGATCGATACCCCAGTCGGTGAAATCGGGCGCAGCCGCGATCCCCACCAGCGCGGCGACGCGCGCGCCGAGCGCTTCGGCCACGAGCAGCATCAGCCATCCGCCCATGCTCGATCCGGCCAGCACGAGGTCGCCCGGCACACGTTCGTCGATCAGCGCAACCAGTTCATCGCGCCAGCGCGACAAAGTGCCATCGGCAAACTGGCCGTCGCTTTGCCCGCAACCGCTGTAATCGAACAACAGGCAAGCGCGCCCCTGCGCCGCCGCCCATGCGAGCACCGCAATCGCCTTGCCCCCGTGCATGTCCGACCGGTAGCCCGGCAGGAACACGATCGTCGGCCCGCGCCCCGTCACATGGCGATAGGCGAGGCGCCGGCCATCGGGCAGCGTGAAACGGGCGAGCGGGGCAATTAGGTCCGGGGATGGCATGCACCCGCGTCCTAGTCGTTCGCGCCCCGGGCGGAAAGGCTTTCGTCCGCGCGGGACTAACGCGTAAATCTTCCTTCCCCTCCCCCCACACCCGTTCGTGCTGAGCCTGTCGAAGCAGGCGCGAAACCTCTGATCCAGACAAGCCTTTGCGCGCGTCCTTCGACAGGCTCAGGACGAACGGAATTTTGGTAAGTATGGTAAAATCAGGCGCATTCGCCGCATAGCGCGTGTTAACTCGCGCGCGCTATACCCTGCACTCAATGATCAACCGTCTGCTCTCCTCGATCGCGCGGCTGCTGCTCGACGCGCGCGCCGTGCCGGCGCTGTTTGCGCTCTATCTGGTGCCGCGCGCGCTGGTGATTGCTTGCGCGGTCACGCCGACATCGGATGCCGACTGGTATTACAGCCGCGCCGCGCTGCTTGCGCATGGGCTGGGCTATGTGGGCAGTCATGGCCAGCCGACCGCGTTCTGGCCGGTCGGCTGGCCATGGCTGCTGTCGCTGGCGTTTCGCGTGGGCGGGGTGTCGGTCTGGACAGTGGGCGCGGTCAACTGGCTGGCGGCGGCGCTGACCGGGTGGCTCACGCTCGATCTGGCGCGGCGCTGGAGCGGGTCGGAACTGGCCGCGCGCATCGCGCTGCTGGCGCTGGCGGTCTACCCGAACGCCGTGCTCTATGTGCCACTGGCACTGACCGAAGTGGTCTATACCGCGCTGTTGATGGGCGCGATCTGGCTCACGACCGTGCGGCGTGGCTGGGCTGAGACGGTGCTCGCCGGGCTGGTATTCGGGCTCGCCACGCTGGTCAAGGCGCAGACATTGGTGATCGTGCCCGCGATCCTCGCGATCATGCTGTGGCGCGAACGCGCGGTGCTGCAGCGCCTGCCCGGGCTGGCCGCGCGCGGCGCGGTGATCCTGCTTGCCGCCGCACTGGTGATCGCGCCGTGGACTTTGCGCAACCACCGCGAATTGGGCGCCTGGGTCACGGTTTCGACCAATGGCGGGATCACGCTGCTGACCGGCAACAACGACAGCGCGCACGGCGGCTATACCCCCGACGATGCGCTGGTCCGCTCGATCGAGCCGCTCAAAGAGCGCGACGAAGTGGCCTACGACGCGGCCGCGCGCAAGCTCGGCATCGACTGGATCAAGACGCACCAGGCGCGGTTTTTCGCCAATGCCCCGCTCAAGATCTGGCACTTGTGGGGCCCTGATGGTGATGGCCAGTGGGCCTATGAAACCGGGTCGCGCGCCTATGCCGCAGCGCCGCGCGTGTTCCTGGCGCTGCGCGCGTTCAACCAGCTGTGGTATTGGCTGCTGCTGCTGGCCTTCGTCGCGGCGCCGTTTCGCCTCGTTTCGCGCGCGCGGCGGATCGACTGGTATCTGGTGCCTTACGCGGTCGCGCTGTTTCCGACCGCGATTGCGGTGGTGTTTTCCGGGCAATCGCGCTTTCATTATCCGGTGATGCCGTTTGTCTGCGTGATGGCCGGCTGGCTGCTCGCCGACCTGATCGCGCGGCGCGCCAAAGCCTGAACACCCCTTCCGAAACCGGGCGCTTTCTGCCAAAGCGGCGCCGTTGCTATCCAGGGGCGAGTTTCCAACCCATGTCCGAATTGCTTACGATCACGCTGCCCGACGGTTCCGAGCGCCAGGTGGCGCGCGGCACCACGCCGGCAGCCATTGCGGCAGCGATCGGCCCGGGGCTCGCCAAAGCCGCGATCGGCGCGCGCGTCGATGGCGAATTGTATGACATCACGCGCCCGCTCGAACACGATGCGCACCTCGCACTGGTAACGCTGCGCGACGAAGCCGATGCGCTCGAACTCGTGCGCCACGACTATGCGCATGTGCTCGCCGAAGCGGTGCAGGCGCTGTTTCCCGGCACCCAGATCACGTTTGGCCCGTCGACCGACGACGGGTTCTATTACGATTTCGCGCCCAAGGATCGCCCGTTTACCGAAGACGATCTGCCCGCGATCGAAGCAAAAATGCGCGCGATCATCGCCGCCGACAAGCCGTTGCGCCGCGAAGTCTGGGCGCGCGCCGATCTGATCGCGCGCTGGACCGCTGCGGGCGAAAACTTCAAGGCGCAATGGGCGGGCGAATTGCCCGACAACGAGGACCTGACGGTTTACTGGTCGGGAGACGACTGGTTCGACATGTGCCGCGGGCCGCATCTGACCTCGACCGGCAAGCTCGATCCGGCCGCGTTCAAGCTGACCCGCGTGTCGGGCGCCTATTGGCGCGGCGATCAGAACAACGCGATGTTGAGCCGCATCTACGGCACCGGCTGGCTCAACAAAAAGCAGCTCGACGCGCATCTGACCCGGCTCGAAGAAGCCGCCAAGCGCGATCACCGCAAGCTGGGCGCGGAAATGGACTTGTTCCATCTTCAGGCCGAAGCGCACGGGTCGGTGTTCTGGCATCCCAAAGGCTACCGCATCTGGCGCGAGCTCGAAGCCTATATGCGCCGCGCGATCGACGGCGCAGGCTATCGCGAGGTCAAGACCCCGCAAGTGATGGACGCGCGCCAGTGGGAAGCGTCGGGCCACTGGGGCAAATATCGCGAAAACATGTTCGTGATCCCCGACGAAGTGCCCAACGCCGAAGACGCGGGCCCGCTGGTGTCGAACGACGCGCAGTGGATGGCGCTCAAGCCGATGAATTGCCCGGCGCACGTGCTGATTTTCCGCCAGGGGCTCAAATCGTACCGCGAACTGCCGCTGCGGCTCTATGAAAACGGCTGCTGCCACCGCAACGAGCCGCATGGCGCGCTGCACGGGCTGATGCGCGTGCGCCAGTTCACGCAGGACGATGCGCACATTTTCTGCCGCGAAGACCAGATCGTCGATGAAGTGCGCAATTTCTGCGCGCTGGCCGATCGCATCTACAGGGACTTTGGCTTCACGTATTCGATCAAGCTCGCGCTGCGCCCTGAAAAACGCTTTGGCAGCGAGGCGATGTGGGACCAGGCCGAGGCCGAATTGCGCAACGCGGTCGCCGCCGCCGGTCTCGACACGCCCGACTACGGCTGGGAAGAACTGCCGGGCGAAGGCGCGTTCTATGCGCCCAAGCTCGAATGGCACCTGACCGATGCGATCGGGCGCACCTGGCAAGTAGGCACGATCCAGTCGGACCGTGTGCTGCCCGACCGGCTCGACGCGAGCTATATCGGCGAAGACGGCGAGCGTCATCGCCCGGTCATGCTGCACCGCGCGATTTTCGGCTCGTACGAACGCTTTATCGGCATCCTGATCGAACATTTCGCCGGGCGCCTGCCGACCTGGCTCGCCCCGGTGCAGGCGGTGGTGGCGACGATCGTGTCCGACGCCGACGACTACGCGCACGAGGCGGTGGCGCAACTGGCCGCGGCCGGGATCCGCGTCGAAGCCGACACGCGCAACGAAAAGATCAATTACAAAGTGCGCGAGCACGCGCTGCAGAAAGTCCCTTTCCTGCTGGTGGTGGGCAAGCGCGAAGCCGAAGAAGGCACCGTCGCGATCCGCCAGCTGGGGGACCAGGCGCAACAGGTGATGGCGCTGGGCGACGCCGTGGCCATGCTCAGGCAAGCGGCGGCGGCACCCGATCTGGCATGATTACTGACATTTTTCAGATTATTAAGTATTTGACGTAAGATCGACTTAGCCAGGTTCGTGCAATCAGCATTTCCACTAAGGGCAAACCGAGTGGAAAGCCGATTGGACGCCTGCATGACGCTGCAATTTCGCCAATTGCCGGAAAATGCCGATCCCGATGCGGTGTGGGCGGAGGCGGCGATTGTCGACGGGGCGATTACCGATGCGGCGATCCTCGTGCTGCGCCGACGCTTCTGGCTGAACGGCACGATCGACAACGTGGCAGTCCGCGCGATTTTCGCCCTTGACGATCAGATCAGCCGTCCGAGCAAGGCATGGATCGCATTCTTTGTCGAAGCGGTCAGCGAATTCCTGATCAGTGCCAGCACACCGCGCGGGACCCTGTCGGAGATCCAGACCGACTGGCTGCTTGCCCGGGTGGATCGCGACGGGCAGCTCGATTCGCCGGCAAGGCTCGAACTGCTGGTGCATTTGCTTGAAAAGCTCGATTGCGTGCCCGCGCGCATGAAAGCCTATGTGCTCGACCAGGTCGAACGCGCAGTGATGTCGGGCGTCGGGGCGACCCGCGACCGTGCGGCCGGTCAGCCCGCCGCCTGCTGCATCACCACCGAGGAATGCGTGCTGCTGCGCCGGCTGATCTTTGCCCCTGCGGGCTTTGCGCCCGCGCAAGTCAGCGTCGAAGAAGCCGACATGCTGTTCCGGATCAAGGACGCGACGCTCGCGGGCGACAATGCGCCGGCGTGGAAGACGCTGTTTGTGCAGGGCGTTGCCAATTATCTGTCGGCCTGGCAGCGCAAGTCGATGCGCTCGGCCGAACAGGAAGAAGCGCATCAGCGCTTCTTGAGAGGCCGCAATCCCGGGCTCGATGGATACATCGGGTTCGCGGTGCGCCAGCCGCCCGGCGGGCTGCTGTCAGCGGGCCCGGGGGGCCGGTTCGGCCGCCGCCAGCCAGACAATCAGCGCGAACAGACGTGGATCGATACCGCGCTTCCAGCGGATGGCAAAGCCGATCCGCTGGAAACCGCGCTGATCGCGTTCATGCGCGAAGACATCAAAGCAGAGGACTGAAGCACGATGGACCGCAAACCCGCTTTTCGCCCCAAACCCGATCCGAACGCCCTGGCGCTCGGGGCGTGGCGCGCCGAAGATGCAGCCGGGGTGGCCAACGAGAACGAGCGCCGCGCCACCCGACGCTATCCGGTGCAAAGCCAGGCCGGCGCCGAACCGGTGCGACTGGTCGATTTGTCGCTGCACGGCTGCTGCGTAGGCTTTGCGCGCAAAGTCGGCTATCGGCCGGGCCAGTTTATCCGGCTCGGCTTTCCGGGCGAACGCGAAGGCGTGCGCGCGATCGTGCGCTGGGTCGAAGGCTCGCGGATCGGTGTGGAATTTACCCACGGCCTGACCAGCGCGCGGATGGAAGCGATCCTGATGCGCGACCGCAATCCGGTGGTCATTGCGCTTTGAACGCGCGATCGTGCCACATCAGATCGTAAAGCTTTCGCCGCAGCCGCAAGTGCCTTTGGCATTGGGATTGGCGAACACGAAGCCGGCCTGAAAATCGTCTTCGACCCAGTCCATCGTGCTGCCGATCAGGTAGAGCACCGACGCGCCATCGATAAACAGCGTGCCGCCCGGCGTGTCGATGCGTTCGTCCATCGCATTGGCCGCGGTGACATAGTCGACCGAATAGGCGAGCCCCGAACAGCCGCGGCGCGGGGTCGACAGCTTGACCCCGATCGCGTCGGCGGGCGCTTGTGCCATCAGGCGGGCGATGCGGCCTTGCGCGGCTGCGGTCAGCACGACGGCGGCAGGGCGCTGGCGCGGCGCGCGGGTGCGGGTGGTTTCCATGGTCACAGCATTCCCAGTTCGAGCCGCGCTTCGTCGCTCATTTTGGCCGGGTCCCACGGCGGGTCCCACACCAGATTCACTTCGGCATCGCGCACCCCGGGCACCGCGCTCACGCGCAATTCGACTTCGGCGGGCATCGATTCGGCCACCGGGCAATGCGGCGTGGTCAGCGTCATCGTCACGGTGGCCTGGCCCTCGCCATCGATATCAACGCCGTAGATCAGCCCTAGGTCGTAGATATTGACCGGGATTTCCGGGTCATAGATGTCGCGCAAAGCCGAGACGACGGCTTCGTAAAGGTCGCCGCCGGGTTCGCTCGCGCCGAGGCCCTGCGGCTTTTCGGCGAGAAAGCCTTCGAGATAGTCGCGCTTGCGCGCCAGCTTGTCCGCCGGCGTTTCGTCTTCCACCCGCGCGCGCGGCGGGGCTTCGACACCATCGACTTCCTCGATCACGAACTTGCGTTCTTCGGTCATGCGAAAATCCTCAAAGTGCGCTCGATCCCGCGCACCAGCGCGGCGATATCGCTCTCGTCGTTGTACAAACCAAAACTGGCGCGCGCGGTCGCCGGGACGCCAAGATGGGCCATCAGCGGCTGCGCACAATGGTGCCCGGCGCGGATCGCGACATTTTCCTCGTCGAGGATCGTGCCCAGATCGTGCGGATGCACGCCATCGAGCGCAAAGCTGACAATGCCCGCACTGTCGGCGGGGCCGAACAGGCGCACCGCGTTGAGCCGCCCGAGTGCAGCGCGCGCGCGCGCCACCAGCGCGGTTTCGTGCGCGTGGATTGCGGCAAGGCCTTGGCCGGTCAAGAAGCGCGCGGCTTCGGCAAAGCCGATCGCTTCGGCAATCGCCGGCGTGCCCGCTTCGAAGCGCTGCGGCGGCGGCGCCCAGGTGGTTTCGGCAAAGGTCACGCGGTCGATCATCGAGCCGCCGCCCTGCCACGGCGGCATCGCCTCGAGCAGTTCGGCGCGCGCCCACAGCGCGCCGATGCCGGTCGGGCCATAGAGCTTGTGCGCGGAAAACGCGTAGAAATCGCAGCCGAGTGCAGCGACATCGACCGGCAGCCGCGCCACCGCCTGGCACCCGTCGATGAGGATTTTCGCGCCCACCGCATGCGCGAGGTCGGCCGCGCGCCGCACATCGAGCACGCCGCCCAGCACGTTCGACCCATGCGCACAAGCGACCAGTTTGTGCGCGCGG
>CAITOD010000372.1 GCA_903893935.1 uncultured Sphingomonadales bacterium | reverse complement strand
GATCCGGCGACATCCGATCTGGTGGTCGAATTCGACTATGGCGTCGACAAAGGCCGCGACCGGATCAGCCTGTTCGGCCCCGATCCGTTCTGGGGCCCGTGGCGCGGCTATGGGCACGGCGGGTTCTACGGCGGCGGCTTCTATGGCCACCGCTGGGGCTACGGCCTCTATGATCCCTGGTTCGACGATGTGAGCGTGACCACGGTCTATACCAGCATGATCGATGTGAAGATCAAGCTCCGCAGCGACGGGCAGCGACTGTTCGAAGGCAAAGCCGAAGCGGTGTCACCGTCGAACCGACTCGCCTATGTGGTGCCCAATCTGATCGAATCGCTGTTCACCGGCTTCCCCGGCCACAGCGGCGAAACCGTGCACATCTCGATCCCCCCCGAAAAGAAGAAATAAGCCTCAAATCCTCCCCGGAACGGGGAGGGGGACCATGCGCAGCATGGTGGAGGGGCAGGGCCGTTACAGAACCGTCGCTGCGTGGGGCAAAGCCCCTCCACCACCCTTCGGGCGCTCCCCCTCCCCGTCCCGGGGAGGATCGGGTCAGACGCCGGTGGAGCCGAAGCCGCCTTCGCCGCGCGTGGTGGCATCGAGTTCGGAGGCTTCCAGCCAGTGCGCCCGGGTGACCGGGGCGAGCACCAGTTGCGCCACGCGATCGCCGCGCGCGATCGCGAACGGCGCGTCGCCGTGGTTGATCAGGATCACTTTCAGCTCGCCACGATAATCGCTGTCGATCGTGCCCGGGGTGTTGGGCACGGTCACGCCATGCTTGAGCGCCAGCCCCGAACGCGGACGCACCTGGATTTCGTAGCCGGGCGGGATCGCCAGCGCGAGCCCGGTCGCGACCGCATGGCGCGCGCCCGGCGCGATCGTCACGGTTTCGGCGGCGACCACGTCCATCCCGGCGGCGCCCGCGGTGGCATAAGCGGGCAGCGGCAAATCGGGATTGGTGTCGAGCCGGCGGACGCGCACGGGTACGGGATCAGGCGAGAGCATCGGCTACCTTTGCAATCAGCGCATGCGCAACTTGGGCTTTGGCCATGCGCGGCAGGCTCTCGACGCCCGCAGCGGTGACGATGTGCACCGCGTTGTCGGCGCCGCCCATGACATCGCCCGACACGTCATTCGCGATGATCCAGTCGGCGCCTTTGCGTGCCAGCTTGGCTTGCGCATGCGCGATGACGTTTTCGGTCTCGGCGGCAAAGCCGATCAGCAAGCCGGGCTTTGCCGCCGATGCGCCGAGCCCGGCCAGGATATCGGGGTTTTCAACCAGTTCGAGCGGGGCGATCTGCCCCGTCCCGTCTTTCTTGCGTTTTTGCCCGACGGCATCGGCGACGCGCCAGTCGGCCACAGCCGCGACCATGATCGCGACATCGCAGGGCAGCGCGGCTGCGACTGCGGCGGCCATTTCGCGCGCGGTTTCTACATCGATCCGCGCCACGCCGGGCGGGGTGGGCAAGGCGACCGGCCCCGCCACCAGCGTCACCCGCGCGCCCGCCGCAGCGGCGGCTTCGGCAAGCGCAAAGCCCTGCCGCCCGCTCGACCGGTTGGCGATATAACGCACCGGGTCGATCGGCTCGTGCGTCGGCCCGGCGGTGACCAGCACGTGGCGCCCGGCGAGCCGGCGCGGGGCAAACTGCGCGTGGATCGCCGCCAGAATGGCTTCGGGTTCGGGCAGGCGGCCGGGGCCGAATTCGCCGCAGGCCATGGCGCCTTCGTCGGGTTCCATCACGGTCACGCCGCGCGCGCGCAGCGTTGCGACATTGGCGATTGTTGCCGCGTGCTGCCACATCCGCACATTCATCGCGGGCACCGCCAGGACCGGCTTGTCGGTTGCAAGCAGCAAAGTCGCGGCAAGGTCATCGGCCATGCCCGCCGCCATCCGCGCCATCAGATCGGCGGTGGCGGGGCACACCACCACCAGATCGGCCTGGCGCGACAACTGGATATGGCCCATTTCGACTTCGTTCTTGAGATCCCACAGCGTGGTGTGCACCGGATTTTCGCTCAGCGCCGCGAGCGTCAGCGGGGTGACAAAGCGCGATCCGGCCTCGGTCAGCACGCATGTCACGTGGCCGCCGTCGCGGCGGATCAGCCGCACAAGTTCCGATGCCTTGTAGGCAGCGATGCCGCCACCGATGATCAACAGGATGCGCATGGTGCGACGCTTCTTGCATTGGCGCGGCAGTGGGCGCAATCGTTTTGGCGCGTCCCCAACCAAACGATCGCCAGCCAAAGGATTGATTGCCGATGCGCCTTGTCCTGACCGCCCTTATCTTCCTGATCGGCCTGTTCGACTTGCTGATGGCAATCGCGTTCCTGCTCACCCCGGTGACGGCGGGCCAGGTGCTGGGCGTCGAAGCATTTGCCAATGCGGGTGCGGGGATTTCGACCATTCGCGCCGATTTCACGTCGTTTTTCGGCGTGGCCGGGTTTGCCATGCTGTGGGGGGCGTGGCGCCGCAATGCCGATCTCCTGCTGGTGCCGCTGCTGCTGTTCGCGGTGACGCTGTCGGCGCGCGCGATCGACCTCGTTCTCTCGGGCCCCTATCCCGGCTGGCCGACGCCGATGGCGGTCGAAGCGATCGAAGTCGTGCTGCTGGTGTTCGGCTGGCGCTACCTGCCGCACCACAAGATTGCCGATCTCACCACCTGACCATCAGGCCGCAAAGCGATTGCCCCGGCGCATCACTGCGCGCTGCGCGGGGCGTTCGATCCAGCGGTGCGAGGCATAGCCGGCGAGCAGCGAGCCGCCGAGGAACACGACCAGCCAGACCGGCTGGCGAAACACCATGCGCGTGCCAAGCGTGGCATCGACCAGCAAGACCATCGCGATCTGCAACGGGAAATGCCACAGATAGATCCCGTAAGAAGCATCGCCGAGCGCCCGGCCGAAATGCAGGGCATTGCTGCGGTCAGCCAGATCGATCGCCAGCGTGACACACAGCACCGCCAACGTGCCCGCGAGGATCGCCGCATCGTGCCCGTGCGGTTTCATCCCCGCCAGCGCCCAGCCGGCAAGCGCCAGCAACGGCGCCAGCACCACGAGCCTCGGCATTGTCAGCCAGCCCCGCAGCGCCGCGCCATAAACCGCGGTTCCGGCAAAGAAATAGCCCACGCAATTGACCACGGTGGCAAGTTTCGATGCCAGTTCTTCGGCGGGCCGGTCGGGCGGCAGCACATTGGCGAAAATCACCACGAACATCGCGATCGCCACTGGCAGCGACAGCGCGAGCGGCAGGCGTCGCAACCCCGGCAGCATGATCCAGAACGCGGCATAAGCGACGATTTCGGTCGAAAGCGACCAGGTCGGGCCGTTGTACGACTGGTTGACTTGCCACCCCCACGTCTGCGCCATGAACAGGTTGAGCGCGAAATGGTACCAGTCCTGGTGGTGGTAGATGAACGCGGTGCCGTGGATCGCGGTATAGATCGCCTGCAGCACTGCGACCACGCCCAGCGTCAGCAGATGCAGCGGCCACAGCCGCGCCAGTCGCGCCAGCCAGAACCGCGCGCGACCGCCGGCATCGGCGAGGTAGACATGCGCAAACACGAACCCCGACACCACCCAGAAGTATTCGACCGCGACATGGCCATAATCATAAGCCCATGCCAGTTCGTGATAAAACGGCGCGATCGAGCGCCGCACATGGAACTCGAACGTGACCGGCGGCACGAAAAAATGCTGGTAATGCCAGAACAGCACCGCCACCGCAGCAAGCATGCGCGACAGATCGAGCGCGTTGAAATGGCGCTTGGCCAGCCGCAAGCGCGCAGCCGTCATGTCAGCGGAACCAGCCGCTGGCCGCCATGAACACTGCGATGCCCGCCGCTGCGGCCAGCAGATGCGTGAAAAGTCCGCCGATCCAGCCCGGACTTTGCCCCTTGCGGTCCCACATCAGCGCGACATCGGGCAGCGGCGGCGCTTCGGGCGCGCCGCCTTTGGGCGGAAAGCGGTCTTCGATGCGGCGGATCAGGTCGGGCAGCCGCATCAGCGTGGTGGCCTGTTCGCGCAACCGGTCGGCCACCGCCGCTTCGGGCCCCAGCTCGTCGCGGATCCACGCGCGCACATAAGGTGCCGCGGTTTCCCACATGTTGATGTCGGGATCGAGCTGGGTGGCAATGCCTTCGACCATCACCATGGTCTTTTGCAGCAGCAGCAAGTGCGGCTGGGTCTGCATGTCGAAATCGCGCGTGATCGCAAACAGCCCGTCGAGCATCTGGCCGACCGACAAGTCCTTGACCGGGCGCCCGCGCATCGGCTCGCCCACCGCGCGCAGCGCAGTCGCGAATTCCTCGACCGAATGGTAGCTCGGCACATATTGCGCTTCGAAATGGATTTCGGCGACGCGGCGGTAATTGCCGGTGGTCAGCCCATAGAGGATTTCGGCCAGCCATTGCCGCGCGCGCCGGTCGATCCGCCCCATGATGCCGAAATCGATCGCCACGATCGTGCCGTCGGCGGTAACGAACAGGTTGCCCTGGTGCATGTCGGCGTGGAAATAGCCGCCGCTGATCGCCTGGCTGAGAAACGCCAGCACCAGTCTTTGCGCCAGATCCTTGCGATCGTGCCCGGCGGCATCGAGCCGCGCGGTTTCGCTGATCTTGATCCCGTCGATCCAGTCGAGCGTCATCACTCGCCCGTTGGTGCGGTCCCAGTCGATATCCGGCACGCGGTAGCCGGCAAAGGCATGCATCGCCTGCGCCAGTTCGGAAGCAGAAGCCGCCTCGCGCCGCAGATCGAGCTCGCGCGTGGTCCAGCGGCGGAAATTGGCAATCACCTGGCGCGGGCGCAGCCGGCGCGCTTCGCCGCCCAGCGCTTCGAGGTGCGCGGCGGCCCATTCATAAGTCGCGATATCGCGCGCGAACTTTTCGCGCACGCCCGGCCGCAGCACTTTGACCGCCACGGCGCGGCCATCGGGGGTGGTGGCGCGGTGGACTTGCGCGATCGACGCGGCGCCGACCGGAACCGGATCGAAGCTGGCAAACAGCGCTTCGAGCGGGCGTTCGAAACTGTTTTCGATCTCGCGGCGGATCGCGGCGAATTCGACCGGGGCAAGCTGGTCCTGCAGCGCGAGCAGATTGCGCGCGGCCGCATCGCCCACCAGATCGGGGCGTGTGGCAAGCGTCTGGCCGAGCTTGATCGCTGCCGGACCGATTGCGACGAACGCCCCGGCGTAGTCGGGCAACCTGGGCTGGAACGTGCCGAGTCGGGCAAGCCGGCACAGCCGGCGCACCGCGGGCGGCGTGTTGCGGTCGCGCTCGATCCCGCGCAGCGCGCCATGGCGCGCCAGCACCCGGCCCCACACGAGCAGGCGGCGGATATGACCAAGGTCGGAAAGCGTCACGCGGCTGATCTTTTCAGACTTTCCAGCCCGAATGGATGGACACCAGCCCACCCAGGATCGGTTCGACTTTCACCCGCGCAAAGCCCGCCGCGCGGATCATCGCGGCAAATTCGGGCATCGGCGGAAAGCGGCGGATCGATTCGACCAGATAGCGGTACGAATCCGCATCGCCCGCGATCAGCTTGCCGATCTGCGGCACGATCTGGTGCGAATAGAGATCGTAGGCTTGCGCAAACCCCGGCCATTGCGTGGTCGAGAATTCGAGGCAGAAAAACCGCCCGCCGAATTTGAGCACGCGGTGCGCCTCGGCCAGCGCGCGGTCGATATGCGTGACATTGCGGATGCCGAACGCGATCGTATAGGCATCGAAGCCGCGGTCGGCGAATTCGAGCGCTTCGGCATTCTGGCACGACCAAGCGAGGCCTTCGATCGCGCGTTTGTGCGCGCGTTCGATGCCGACATCGAGCATGTCCTGGTTGATATCGGCGACGGTGACGTGCGCCCCGCTGCGCGCCAGGCGAAACGCGATGTCGCCGGTGCCGCCCGCCATGTCGAGGATCGCTTCGCCGGCGCGCGGCTTGACGCGGGCCACAAAACGATCCTTCCACAGCCGGTGCATCCCGCCCGACATGGCATCGTTCATCACGTCGTATTTTTTGGCGACGTTCGAAAAAATCGCGCCGACGCGGGCGACCTTTTCTTCTGCCGGGATGTCTTCATATCCGAAAGGGGCGGTTTCGCCGGTTGCGTCGCTCATGCTCATGCAAGGACCTCTAGTGGGAATTGCCCGCGCGGCAAAGCCTGATAGGGGGGATTTCCTTTGCGGGCTGTCCGCAAGCGGGGTGCCGATCGCCAATGCCCGAATTGCCCGAAGTCGAAACCACCGTGCGCGGGCTGGCCACGGTCCTCGCCGGCGACCGGCTGGTGCGGGTCGCGGTCAACCGGCCCGACTTGCGGCGCCCGTTTCCGGTCGATCTGGTCCAGGCGCTGACCGGCGCGCGCGTGGTGGCGCTCGGGCGGCGCGCCAAGTACGGGCTGATCCAGACCGATCGCGGCCAGACCATGGTGTTCCACCTCGGCATGTCGGGGCGCTGGCGAATCGATCCGGCACAAGCCGACAAGCACGATCACCTCGTGCTCGAAACCGCGCGTGGCGGCATCCTGCGCGCAGGGCTCGCTTTCAACGAGTGCAGGGTCGCCGTGGTGACCAATATCGGCGAGGGCGATCACCTCGGCACGTTCGACACCGGCACGGTGGAAGAGCTTGCCAAGGTGAAGCGCACCATCGTCGACGTAGTGGGCAACGACGGCACGGCCGTGCTGAATGCGGCCGACCCGCTGGTAGCCG
>CAITOD010000371.1 GCA_903893935.1 uncultured Sphingomonadales bacterium | reverse complement strand
GGCCGTGGTGGCGACCGCGATCGTCGCGGCCGTGGCAACGACGACGAAGGCGGCGAAGAGCTGATCGAAAAGCTGGTGCACATCAACCGCGTGTCGAAAACGGTCAAGGGCGGCAAGCGCTTCGGCTTTGCAGCGCTCGTCGTGGTCGGCGACGGCAAGGGCCGGGTCGGCTTCGGCCACGGCAAGGCGCGCGAAGTGCCCGAAGCGATCACCAAGGCGACCGCTGCGGCCAAGAAGAAGATGGTGCGCAGTCCGCTCAAGGAAGGCCGCACGCTGCATCACGATGGCAAAGGCCAGTTCGGCGCCGGCAAAGTGAACTTGCGCTCGGCTCCGGCCGGGACCGGGATCATCGCCGGCGGCCCGATGCGCGCCGTGTTCGAAAGCCTGGGCGTTCATGACGTGGTGACCAAGTCGGTCGGCACTTCGAACCCCTACAACATGATCCGCGCCACGTTCGACGCGCTGTGCGACCAGACTTCGCCGAAGTCGGTGGCCCAGCGTCGCGGCAAGAAGGTCGCCGACCTGCTTGGCCGCGGTGGCGCCGCGCCGGTGGAGGCTGAAGCCGCCGCCGAAGCACTCGTGGAGTAAGCGACGATGGCAACTATCAAGCTCAAGCAGATCGGCTCGCCGATCCGCCGCCCCGAAGCCCAGCGCAAGATGCTGATCGGCCTCGGCCTCAACAAGATGCACCGCGTGGTCGAACTGCAGGACACCCCTGAAGTGCGCGGCACGATCGCCAAGCTGCCGCACCTGGTAGCCGTGGTCGACTGAGCCACGCAGGCCTCGCCAAAACAAAAAACCCCGGCCGCAAAGCCGGGGTTTTTTACTTGGTCCTCCCCGAACCGGGGAGGGGGACCACGCGAAGCGTGGTGGAGGGGCCTCGCGCCAGGCGCAGCCCTCGATGCACTTGCGAGTTCATCGATCGCTCCGCTGGTGAACCCTGGCCGGTTTTCAGCCAATCTCCGCAATCCTTTCGCCCAGCCGCACCGCCCCTCCACCACCCTTCGGGTGGTCCCCCTCCCCGAACCGGGGAGGAAAAGGGTGACAAGTTCGTGTTGCATCGCTAAAGGCCCCGCTTCCATCAAGCGCGACTCAAAGCGAAAGCGAGTGCTCCACTATGAAACTGAATGATATCCGGGACAACGACGGCGCCCGTAAAGGCCGTATCCGCGTCGGACGCGGGATTGGTTCGGGCAAAGGCAAGACGGCCGGCCGCGGGCAAAAGGGTGCCAAGGCGCGTTCGGGCGTTTCGGTCAACGGCTTCGAAGGCGGCCAGATGCCGCTCCACATGCGGCTGCCGAAGCGCGGCTTCAACAACATCTTCGCCAAGGACTACGCCGAAGTGAACCTCGGCATGGTGCAAAAGGCGATCGACGCGGGCAAGCTCGATGCCTCGGCGGTGATCGACCATGCCGCGCTCAAGCAGGCAGGGCTTGGCCGTGGCGGCAGCGACGGCGTTCGTCTGCTCGCCAAAGGCGCGCTGACCACCAAGGCCAGCTTCAAAGTGGCGGGCGTGTCGAAGGGCGCGGCGGCTGCGGTCGAAGCGCTCGGCGGCAGTGTCGAACTGGTGGTCAAGGCGTCGGCCGAAGCCGCCGCCTGACAGCAATTTTAAGCGTTTTGGTCGGGCGCAGGGGTGTTGCATCCCTGCGCCCGTACTATATGGGCTGGCAGGTATTCCGGGGGGAAGGGCACCTTCCTTGTTGCCCGGCCGTTACAAAGTTCGAAAGGCTTGCGCCCGATCATGGCATCACGCGCCGACAACATCGCCAGCAATCTCAACCTGGCCAATTTTTCCAAGGCAACCGACCTGCAAAAGCGGATCTGGTTTACGGTCGGCGCGCTGATCGTGTTCCGCATGCTGAGCTTCGTGCCGCTGCCCGGCGTCAACCCGCTGATCCTGGAGACGCTCTACAGCAAGACCCAGGGCGGCGTGCTCGATATCTTCAACACCTTTTCGGGCGGTTCGCTGCAGCGGATGAGCCTGATTGCGCTCGGCGTGATGCCTTATATCACGTCGTCGATCGTGGTGCAGCTCGGTGCGTCGCTCCATCCCGCGCTGGCCGCCTATAAAAAGGAAGGCGAAAGCGGGCGCAAGAAGCTCAACCAGTACACGCGGTATGGTGCGGTGTTCCTGACCGCGCTGCAGGGCTGGTTCCTTGCGACGGGGCTCGAAAGCTATGGCGCGTCATCGGGCTTGCAGGCGGTGGTCGACCCCGGGCTGATGTTCAAGATCGGCGCGGTGATCAGCCTGGTCGGCGGGACGATGTTCCTGCTGTGGCTGGGCGAACAGATCACCTCGCGCGGCATCGGCAACGGCGTGTCGCTGACCATCATGGCCGGCATCGTGGCGCAGCTGCCCAAGTTCTTCGGCAACTTGTTCGAACAGGGCCGC
>CAITOD010000370.1 GCA_903893935.1 uncultured Sphingomonadales bacterium | reverse complement strand
GCGCACGCCAACGGCGCCTCGGCGTTCTTTGTGGTGGTCTATATCCACATCTTCCGCGGCTTCTTCTATGCCTCGTACAAGCCGCCGCGCGAAATGATCTGGCTGCTCGGCGTGACCATCTTCCTGCTGATGATGGCCACCGCGTTCATGGGCTATGTGCTGCCTTGGGGCCAGATGAGCTTCTGGGGCGCAAAAGTGATCACCGGGCTGTTTTCGGCCATCCCGCTGGTCGGCGTGCCGCTGCAACAGTGGCTGCTGGGCGGCTTTGCGCCCGACAACGCGGCGCTTAACCGCTTCTTCTCGTTGCACTTCCTGCTGCCCTTCGTGATCTTTGCCGTGATCATCATGCATATCTGGGCGCTGCACATCCCCGGCTCGTCGAACCCCACCGGCGTCGAAGTGAAGACCGAATCCGACACCGTCCCGTTCCACCCTTATTACACGGCGAAAGACGGGTTCGGGCTGGGCGTGTTCCTCACGCTCTATTGCACGGTGCTGTTCTTCTTCCCCAATGCGCTCGGCCACCCCGACAACTACATCGCGGCCAACCCGCTTTCGACACCCGCGCACATCGTGCCTGAATGGTATTTCTGGCCGTTCTACGCGATCCTGCGCGCGTTCACCGTCAACTTTCTGTTCTTCGATGCCAAGCTGCTGGGCGTGCTGGCCATGTTCGGGTCGATCCTGGTGTGGTTCTTCCTGCCCTGGCTCGATACCTCGCCGGTGCGTTCGGGCCACTATCGCCCGCTGTTCCGCAAGTTCTACTGGCTGCTCGTGATCGACGTGCTGGTGCTCGGCTACTGCGGCGGCTCGCCGGCGGAAACCAAATACGTGCTGATCTCGCAGATCGCCGCGACGTATTATTTCCTCCACTTCCTGGTCATCCTGCCGATCGTCTCGTCAATCGAAAAGCCGCTGCCGCTGCCTTTCTCGATTACCGAAGCGGTGCTCGGCACCGATGAAACCGCAGCCCTCGCCGCCTGAGCGGACAGGAAACGAAAGCGAGACACCGCAATGGTCCGTATCTTTGGCCCCTTGATTGGCCTCTTCTTCGCGGCTGCGCTGCTCTGGTCCTTCGGGGTCGGTGTGGTCCAGCAAATCCGCGAGCCCGATCCTTCGACTGCGGTCAAGGATTTCCATCTGGCCCCCAAGGAAGAACCCACGTTCTCCTTCGAAGGCCCGTTTGGCACCTTCCACAACCGCCAGTTGCAGCGCGGCTTCCAGGTTTACAAGGAAGTGTGCAACAACTGCCACTCGCTGAAGCAGATCGCGTTCCGCAATCTCACCGACCTCGGCTATACCCCCGCCGAAGTCAAAGCGATCGCCAAGAACTGGGCGACCAAGGCCAAGACTTTCGACCCCAAGACCGGTGACGCGGGCGAACGCCCCAACACGCCCGCCGATCACATCCCGCCGGTCTATTACGCCGGCACCGGCAACCCGCCTGATCTCTCGCTGATCACCAAGGCGCGCCACGATGGTCCGCACTATGTCTATTCGCTGCTGACCGGCTATCGCGACCAGCCTGCCGAACTGCTCAAGAAATACCCGGATTCCAAAACCCCCGACGGGCTCTACTACAATCCCTACTTCGCCAACCTCAACATCGCGATGCCGCCGCCGCTGACCACCGACGGCCAGGTGACTTATTCCGACGGCACCAAGGCAACCGTCGACCAGATGGCACGCGACGTGGCCGCGTTCCTCACCTGGACCGCCGAACCCAAGCTCGACAAGCGCAAGCAGACCGGCTGGGCCGTGATCGGCTTCCTGCTCGCCGCCACCGCGCTCGCCTACCTCGCCAAGCGCAACATCTGGGCCGACCAGCACTGATCGTCCCCTCGCCCTCCTCACACCAAAAGGCCACCGGAAACGGTGGCCTTTTTCGTGACACCACAGGACCGCGCCCGTGAACCTCGACGAAATCAGATCGCTGATCCGCACCGTGCCCGATTTCCCGAGCCCCGGCATCCAGTTCCGCGACATCACCACCCTGATCAGCCACGGCGCCGGCCTCGCCGCCACCGTGCGCCACCTCGCCGATCGCGCCGCCACCGCCGAAGCCACGCTGATCGCCGGCATGGAAGCGCGCGGCTTCATCTTCGGCGCCGCCGTCGCCGCGCAAATGGGCCTGGGCTTCGTCCCGGTGCGCAAACCGGGCAAATTGCCGGTGCCCACCCTCGGCATCGACTACGCACTCGAATACGGCCGCGACCGCCTCGAAATCGACCCCGGCGCAATCCCCCCGGGCGCCCGCGTGGTCGTGATCGACGACCTGATCGCCACCGGCGGCACCGCACTCGCCGCCACCGACCTGCTCCGCCAGGCCGGCGCCACCATCACCCACGCGCTGTTCGTAATCGACCTGCCCGACCTCCACGGCGCCGACCGCCTGCGCGGCGCCGGCGTGACCGTCGAAGCCCTGATCCGCTTCGCCGGTCATTGACGAACCCCGCCCAACCATGGCAAGGCGCAAGCTCAAGCGGGCGGGTATAGCTTAGTGGTAAAGCTCTAGCCTTCCAAGCTAGCTATGCGGGTTCGATTCCCGCTACCCGCTCCATCCCCCCATCCCAATCCGTCCGATACTGTCTGGACAAAGCGCCGAAATTCCCCATAATTCCGGGAGTTTTGGCCGATAGCATCCAACCCTGTCCGACGACAGCCACCCGGCACTGGGGGCATTTTCGGGGGGCACTTTGCCTTCGCCCAATGCGATGCCCCCACCATTGGG
>CAITOD010000369.1 GCA_903893935.1 uncultured Sphingomonadales bacterium | reverse complement strand
TAGATGCGCAATTGCACGATGGTGACGAGGTCATCCGGCGCATTCCCGGTCTTTCACCAACGCGATTTCCGGTTTGCGCGGGTCTGTTGCAGCCTCGCGCGGGCACGGCGCGCCATGATGCTGTCGCGTGGGCCTACGCACGCGCCGCCTCTGCGCTGGGTGTCGATATCATCCAGAACTGTGAAGTGACCGGTTTCGCAATCGAAAGCGGGCGCATTAAGGGTGTCCATACCAGCCTTGGCACAATCCGCTCGGATACCATTGGCATGGCGGTTGCCGGGCACAGCAGTGTTCTGGCCGCGAAGGCTGGTCTGCGGCTGCCTGTCCAATCCTACGCATTGCAGGCGTTTGTTTCGGAGCCGATCAAGCCTTGTCTGGATACCGTCGTGCTCTCGCCTGCGACCGGCACCTATCTCAGCCAGTCGGACAAGGGCGAGCTCGTCATCGGTGCCGGTCTCGACATGTATCTGTCTTATGCCCAGCGTGGCTCCTTGCCCTGGATGGAGCGCGCGGCGGCGGGCGTTGTTGAAATGTTCCCGGCGTTTTCGCGTCTCCGCTTCTTGCGGCAATGGGCCGGGATCGTCGATGTCGTTCAGGACTCGACGCCGATCATAGGTCAGACGCCGGTGGACGGCCTCTACATCAACTGCGGCTGGGGAACCGGTGGTTTCAAGGCCATTCCGGCGGGAGGCTGGTGCCTTGCCCATGCGATGGCAACCGGCACGCCGCACACACTCGCCAAGGCATTCACACTCGACAGATTCCGCACCGGCGCCTTGATCGATGAGGCCTCGGCATCGGGGATTGCACACTGATGCTCCAGATCGATTGCCCGTTCTGCGGTCCGCGCGCAGAGATCGAGTTTCGCTGTGCCGGCGAAACGCACATTCAGCGCCCCGGGCCGCTCAACCCAAAGCTGCCCGAGGCCGACGACGCGCGCTGGGGAGAATCTCTCTGTACGAGGACCAACCCCAAAGGAGAGCACCTGGAGCGCTGGATTCATAGCGCGGGGTGCCGCCGCTGGTTCAATGTTGCACGCGATACCGTAACGCACCGTATTCGGGTGGTCTATCCGATCACCGATCCAGCGCCGGAGCCCGAAGCATGAGCGGCTGGCGCTTGCCCGCGGGCGGGAAGATCGATCGGACGATGCCAATCCGCTTCCATTGGGAAGGGCGCGCCTACACCGGTTTTGCCGGTGACACATTGGCGTCGGCTTTGCTGGCCAATGGCGTTTCGGTCATCGGGCGAAGTTTCAAATATCATCGCCCCCGCGGACTTTTGGCGGCCGGGCTTGAAGAGCCGAACGCCGTGGTCCAGCTTGAACAAGGCGCGTATGCCTCGCCCAATGTGAAGGCGACGCAGGTCGAATTGTACGAGGGTCTGACGGCGGGACCGGTGAACGCCTGGCCCAGTACCGGCTTTGATCTGCTCGCCGTGAACAGCCTGTTCAAACGCTTCATCCCCGCTGCGTTTTACTACAAGACCTTCATGTGGCCGCACTGGCTGTGGTTCGAACCGGCAATCCGGCGCGCCGCAGGGCTAGGGACTGCACCGACGACGCGTGATCCGGATAGCTACGAGCATCGTTTTGCGCATGCAGAGACGCTGGTGATCGGCGCGGGTGCCAGTGGATTGAGTGCCGCGCTGGCGGCCGCAGACCGCGGCAAAAAGGTCATTCTCGTCGAAACAGACGCCTATTTGGGCGGTGGAGCCCTTGCCAGCAGCGCGGACATTGAGGGACAGGGCCCCACCGTCTGGCTGGCCGCCATGGTGGACAAGGCCATGACG
>CAITOD010000368.1 GCA_903893935.1 uncultured Sphingomonadales bacterium | reverse complement strand
GGATTCCCGCCTTCGCGGGAATGACATAGTGGATTGGCTCGACTGAAACTTATAGAGAGACAAAATCGGGAGAGACCATGATGCCTGAATTCCGGCGGATCGATGTAGGCGAATTGACGATGCGCGTGGCCATCGAGGGCCAAGGGCCGCTGGTGATCATGGTCCACGGTTTTCCCGAAAGCTGGTATTCGTGGCGCCATCAGATCGGCCCGGTGGCCGCCGCCGGCTACACCGTCGCGGCGATCGATGTGCGCGGCTATGGCGGGTCCGACAAGCCGCACGCGGTTTCGGCTTATGCGTTGGAACATATCGTCGGCGATGTCGTCGGGCTGAAAGCAGCACTTTCGCCGCACGCGCCCGCGATCCTGGTCGGGCACGACTGGGGCGCGCCGATCGTGTGGAATTCGGCCTTTGTGTACGCGGACCATTTTCGCGCGGTGGCGGGACTCTCGGTGCCGTTCAGCGGCGCGCCATCGCGGCCCTTCACGCACGTGTTTCGCGAATTGTTCACCGCGCGCGGGCTGTTTTTCTACCAGGACTATTTTCAGGAACCGGGCCGCGCCGAAGCCGAACTCGAACCCGATCTGCGTCGCGCGCTCACGTTGTTCCTGACATCGATCAGCGGCGAAGCCCCCGTCGATGCCTGGCCGGTCAAGCCCGCCGATGCAAAGCTGCTCGACGGGTTGAAAATGCCCGATGCCTTGCCCGCCTGGCTGACCGAGGCCGATCTCGATTACTACACGGCCGAATTCACCGCTTCGGACATGCGCGGACCGCTCAACCGCTATCGCAACCACGAGGCTGATTTTGCCTGGTTGTCGCCCCACGCGGGCCGCACGCTTGACCAGCCTTCGCTGTACATCGGCGGCACGCGCGACCCGGCGAGCACGCTGTTTGGCCAGGTGTCGGACCCGGTCGCGATGATGCGCCGCTTCGCGCCCAATGTGGAGGGCCACATGCTCGAAGGCTGCGGCCACTGGACCCAGCAGGAACGCCCCGGGGAGGTGACCCGCCTGCTGCTCGACTGGCTCTCGCGGCTCGGCTGATCAGCGCACCCAGCTCGCCAGCCAGTCGGACAGCGCCTGCGGCGACATGTGCCGAGCATCGGCAAGGGCTGCGGTATGCCCGGCGTTGATCAGGGTGTTGCTGCGCGGTTCGACCACCAGCAGCGAGGGTACGCCTTCAAGCCGGCCGGTTACGCCATAGCGTGCAGGGATCTGGCCGTTCTTGTCGAAGCGGCCGATATCGACCGACACCAGTTCATAATGCTGTTCGACCCAGGCCTTGAGCGCGGGCGTTTCGATCGTGCCCGCAAGAATGCGGCAATCCGGGCACCAGTTGCCGCCCAGATCGATCAGCAGCAGCTTGTGCGTGGCGATCGCGCGCTGGCGTGCTTCGGTCACCGCGCGATCGGCATTGGCATGCGGGTCATAGGGCAGCGGCAAGGGCTGCGCCAGCTGCTCGAAACTGGTGATGCCGACACGCGGGCCCTGCGAAGCCGCTTGCGCCGGATTGGCCGCCAGCGACAGCGCCGCCATGATTGCACCAAAGACCATCGCACGCATCGTCAAAGCTCCATCACACCCGCTGGGCCCCGCTTGCTTCATAGCCCCAAAATGCCACATTGCCAGCCCGCCGCTTTCGCTTTGCTTGCCTGCCAAGCGCTTCTATAGGCGGTCGATCATGTCCTCCACACCCGCCTTTGCGACTCTGGCGCTGCCGACCGCCGACTGGCGCGATTTTTACGCGCTGACCAAGCCGCGTGTGATGACGCTGGTGATCTTCACTGCCTTGTGCGGGTTGCTCGCAGCGCCCGGCCATATCGATCCGGTGCTGGGGTTTACCGCGATCCTGTGCATTGCGGTCGGTGCCGGCGGCTCGGCCGCGCTCAACCAGTGGTGGGAAAGCGATCTCGATGCGGGGATGAAGCGCACGCGGCAGCGGCCGCTGCCGGCCGGGCGGATGGATCGCAGCTCGGCGCGCGACTTCGGCTTTGCACTGGCGGGCGGCGCGGTGATCACGATGGGGCTGGCGATCGGCGTGCTTGCCGCGGGGTTCCTCGCGCTGGCGATTTTCTATTATGCGTGGATCTATACCGTCTGGCTCAAGCCGCGCACGCCGCAGAACATCGTCATCGGCGGCGGCGCCGGGGCGTTTCCGCCGCTGATCGGCTGGATCGCGGTGACCGGGCACGTGACGCTGATGCCGGTGCTCCTGTTCCTGATCATTTTCATGTGGACCCCGCCGCACTTCTGGGCACTCGCGCTGTTCGTGCAGACCGATTACGCCAAAGTCGGCATCCCGATGATGCCGGTGGTGGCGGGCGAACGGTCGACGCGGCTTCAGGTGCTGGCCTATGCCCTGGTGCTTTTGCCGCTGACCCTGCTGCCGTGGTGGCTCGGCTATACCGGCATGGTCTATGGCCTGTCGGCACTCGCGCTCGGGCTCGTGTTCGTGGTGCTGTCGGCGCAAGTCGGGTTGCGGCGTGCGCGGTCGGAAGGCGATGCGATGAAGCCCGAAAAGCGGCTGTTCGCGTATTCGATCCTCTATCTGTTCGTTTTGTTTGCGATGCTCGTGGTCGATCATTTCGCGACCGGTGTTGGAGCCTGATTGATGACACAACCGTTGACCCCCGCCGAACTC
Organism: uncultured Sphingomonadales bacterium; assembly: GCA_903893935.1. Classification (GTDB taxonomy): domain Bacteria; phylum Pseudomonadota; class Alphaproteobacteria; order Sphingomonadales; family Sphingomonadaceae; genus Novosphingobium. The sequence continues at coordinate 1,305 of CAITOD010000368.1, read as the reverse complement.
GCCGCCTTCCGCGCGCGCCAGAAATCGCGCTCGCGCGCGCTGGCGCTCGTGCTGGTGGGCGTGGCCGTGCTGTTCTTCGCCATCACGCTGGTGAAGCTGCGCGAGGAAGTGGCGCTGAGCAAGCAGGCGCGCCAGGCGGGCGTGGCGCAGGCGGCGCACTGACTTTGGCAACGGTTCACGACCAGAGGGCGCGCGCCAATCGCAAAGTGGCGGCAATCACCGCGGGCGTTGCGCTGGCGATGCTCGGGCTCGGGTATGCCTCGGTGCCGCTCTACCGGATTTTCTGCCAGGCAACCGGCTTCAACGGCACGACTCAGCGCGCGACCGCCGAACAGGCGGCGCATGTGCGCGCCACCGCGCAGAAGATCACCATCCGCTTTGACGCCAATGTCGCACCGGGGATGAAATGGATTTTCCGCCCCGAACAAGTGACGCAGGAAGGCCGCGTCGGCGAACGCAAACTGGCGACGTTCTACGCCAGGAACGTGAGCGACCATGCCATTGTCGGGCGCGCGGTGTTCAATGTCACGCCCGAACAGACCGGGCTCTATTTTCACAAGATCCAGTGTTTCTGCTTCAACAACCAGCGGCTCGAAGCCGGGCAGGAAGTGCGCATGCCGGTGATCTATTACGTCGATCCCGAAATGCTCAAGGATGCCAACACGCGCGACATCGACGAGATCACGCTGTCGTACACGTTTCTGCCTGCGGCCAACGCTTCGGGTTAGGGAAAAAGGCCGCGCGGTTCGTGATGTCGGGCCTTGTCCGGCGTGGGCGGAGCCGCTAAGCACCTCGTCAAATTGGCTCGGGGGCGATGTCTCCAGGCCAGTCACCATGACTTATTTTGGGGAAATGGACGATCATGGCCGGCGCCAAGAACCACGACTATCACATTCTGCCGCCCGATGTCTGGCCGCTGGTCGGCGCGATTTCGGCGCTGACGATGACCAGCGGCGGCGCGCTGGCGATGCACAAGATGGCCGGCGGCACCGCGCTGTTTTTCCTCGGCGTGTTCGGCGTGGCGCTCACCATGTTCTCGTGGTGGGGCAAAGTGATCAAGGAAGCGCACGAAGGGCATCACACCCCGGTCGTGCAGCTTCACCAGCGGTACGGGATGATCCTGTTCATCTCGTCCGAAGTGATGTTCTTCGTCGGCTGGTTCTGGGCGTTTTTCGACTTTTCGCTGTTCCCCTCGAAAATCGCGGCCGACGTGATCGGCGGGCAATGGCCGCCCAAGGCGATCGAAGCGGTGATGAACGCATTCGACCTGCCTTTGCTCAACACGCTGATCCTGCTGTGTTCGGG
>CAITOD010000367.1 GCA_903893935.1 uncultured Sphingomonadales bacterium | reverse complement strand
GTGCGCGTGTGCAGGCTGTCCAGCTGCGCCAGCCGCGCTTCGGCGCGCCCGGCTTCGACCAGCGCGTCGCGCCGCGCAATGGCGCGCAATTGCTCCAGCCGCTGCAGCCGGCCAAGGTGCGCGCGTTCAGCCTTCATGCGCGAGCAACGCCTCCAGCTGGGCCAAGGCCGCGGGCAGCGGCACGATTTCGGATTGCGGCTGGGCGAGGAACGCGGTCAGCCGCGCGTGCATGGCAATCGCGCGATCGAGCTGCGGATCGGTGCCCGCGCGATAGGCGCCCATCAGCACGAGATCGCGATTGGCTTCGTACGTCGCGACCAGCGCGCGAAAATGGCGCGCCAGCGCGGCATGCGCGGGATCGACCACATCGGTCATCACCCGGCTAAGCGAGGCGGCAATGTCGATCGCGGGGTATTGCCCGCGCTGCGCCAGATCGCGCGACAGCACGATGTGCCCGTCGAGGATCGCGCGCGCGGTATCGACCACCGGGTCATCCTGATTGTCGCCATCGGCGAGCACAGTGTAAATGCCGGTGATCGATCCGCCGCTCGCGGCCGAATTGCCCGCGCGTTCGACCAGTTTGGTCACGGTCGCCAGCGCCGAAGGCGGATAGCCGCGCGCTGCTCCGGGCTCGCCCAGCAGCAGCGCAATTTCGCGCGCGGCGTGGGCCACGCGGGTCAGGCTGTCCATGATCAGCAGCACACGCCGGCCCTCAGCGCGAAAGGCCTCGGCCATGCTGGTCGCAAGCAGCGCGCCGCGCAGGCGGAGATTGGGCGCGTGGTCGGCGGGCACGGCGACAATCACGCTGCGCGCGGCGCGCGCGCCGGTCATATGGCGTTCGACAAAGTCCGACACTTCGCGCGCGCGTTCGCCGATCAGCGCCACCACCACCACTTCGGCTTCAGCGCCGTGCGCGATCATGTCGAGCAGGACCGATTTGCCCACGCCCGATCCGGCCATGATGCCGACCCGCTGGCCCACGCCAAACGTGGTCAGCGCGCCCAGCGCGCGCACGCCGACGTCGAACGGCACGCGCACCGGCGCGCGATCGAGCGCGCCCGCGCGCACCCCGCCGCCGGGCCATTCGGTGTCGGCCACGATCGGTGCGCCGCCATCGATCGGATGTCCCTCGCCATCGACCGCGCGGCCAAGAAACGCGGGCCCCACCGGCAGCATGCCCGGGCGACCTTCGGGGCGGACACGCGCGCCGGGCCGCAGCAGCACCGGATCGCCGAGCAACATCATCAGCGTGCGCCCGTTGCGAAACCCGATCGCCTCGGCCCACAGCGCGCCGCGCCCGTGGGCCACGCGGCATTGCGCGCCGATCGGCAGCGCCAGCCCGCTCACTTCGAGCAAGCCGCCATCGCACGCCGAAACCACCCCATAGCGTTGCGGGCCGAGCTCCGGCCGTGCCTCGGCCATCCGGTCGAGCAAGGCAAAAGCCGGGTTCAGCATGCGCGCAACGCCGCTTCGAGCGCGGCGCGCCATTGCGCGGGGCCCTGTTCGACGCCGCCGCTGCCGGTCTCGATGCGCAAGGCGCCGCGTTCGAGCAGCGGATCGGGTTCGCAGTGCCAGGTTTCGGGCAGGCGCGCATGGACGAGCGCCAGATCTTCGGGATGCAGCCGGATCACGCGTTCGTCGTCTGCGCGCGCAAACATCGCGGCAGCCAACGCGACGCGCCGCGCCAGCGCTTCGGGCGCGGTGCCGATATCGTCGAGCACGGTCTGGCACAGTGCCAGCACGGTGTCTTTCAGTCGCTGCGCAAACACTTCGGCTTGCGCCGCGTCCATCCGTTCGAGCGCCGATACGATGCGGTCCCGCGCGGCATCGGCCGCTGCCACTGCTGCCTGCGCATCGGCCGCACCGTCAGTATAGCCGCGCGCATAAGCCTCGGCTTCGCGATCGACGGCCGGAACCGGG
>CAITOD010000366.1 GCA_903893935.1 uncultured Sphingomonadales bacterium | reverse complement strand
CGCTGTCGATCATTTTGGTCGGCTGGGCCTCGATGGGGCGAGCACGCGCGCGATGGCGCGCGATGCCGATACGCTGATGTCGTCGATTACGTATCATTTCGGCGGCAAGGAAGGGCTCTATCTCGCTGCGGCGGATCACATTGCCGGGCATATCCACACGCAAATGGCCCCGGTGCTGGAAGCGGCCGGCGGGTCGGGCGGCGATGATGGCGAGATCGGCGCCGCGCGTGCCGCGATCCACGTGCTGATCGGCGGCATGATGCACGTCATGTTGCACAAGGAAGCGGCGCCGATGGCCAGGTTCATCGTGCGCGAACAGGCCGATCCGACCGAGGCTTTCGACCGCATCTACACGCGCGTCATGGGCCCGATGCTCGACCGGCTGGGCGGTTTGCTCGTGCGCGTGTCGAACAACCGGCTCTTGCCTTGCGAAGCGCGGCTGCGCGCGATCACGCTGGTGGGGCAAGTGCTGGTGTTCCGCGTGGCACGCGCGACCGTCAAATCTGGCATGGGCTGGGATGCGCTTGGGCAAGACGAAATTGCCGCGATTGCGCGCACTGTCGCCGCCAATATCGATGCCATTCTCGACCAGATCCAAGCCGGAGACGCCCGATGAACCGCCGCCGTATTGCTGCAATTCTGGCGCTGGTTGCGCTGCTGGTGGCGGGCCTCGCCACGCGCGGGTTCGGCCTGCTTGGCCCTGCCGATAACGGCGGGCTGACGATGCACGGCAATGTCGATATCCGCCAGGTCGATCTGGGGTTCCGCGTGGCGGGCCGCATTGCGTCGATCCCGTTTGACGAAGGCGCGCACGTGGCAGCAGGCGCGGTGCTGGCCGCACTCGATCCCGCGCCGCTGCACGACCAGCTCGATGCCGCTGTTGCGCAGATCGCGGTCGCGGGTGCCGAACTCGACAAGCGGCGCAATGGCAACCGGCCGCAGGATATCGCGCAGGCCCGCGCCAAGCTCGCTGATGCACAAGCGAGCCTCGCCACCGCCAAAGAGGATTATGACCGCCGCGCCGGCCTCGTCAAATCGGGCGCTGTCAGCCAGGCGCTGTTCGACAGCACCGTGGCAAAATATCGCTCGGCGCAAGCCGAAGTCGATGCCGCCGCGCAAGCGCTGTCGCTTGAACAAGCCGGCTATCGCCGCGAAGATATCGAATCTGCGCGCGCCAGCCGCCAGCAGGCCGAAGCGCAAGCCGCCAAAGCAAAGACCGACCTTGGCGATACCATTCTGCGCGCGCCCAATGCCGGCACGATCCTGACCCGCGCGCGCGAACCCGGCGCGATCGTGCAAGCGGGCGAGACCGTGCTGACACTCACGATCGACCGGCCGATGCGCGTGCGCGCCTATATTCCCGAACCCGATCTGTCGCGCATTTCGCCCGGCATGGCGGTCAACGTGACCGCCGACGGCAATGCCAAAACCTATCACGGCACGATCGGGGCCATCGCGCCGACCGCCGAATTCACCCCCAAGACTGTCCAGACCGAAGCCTTGCGCAGCGATCTGGTCTATCGCGTGCGCGTGATCGTCAACGATCCCGATGATGCGCTGCGGCAAGGGGCACCGGTCACCATTTCGGTTCCTTCTGCGCGCGCCAAAGCGAAGAATTGAAGTGGCCCGGCCAGTCGCCTTTGCGCGCGCGCTGACCAAGCGGTTCGCCGGGCAGGACGTGCCCGCGCTCGATGCGGTGTCGATGGCGATCGAGCCCGGGCGGATGACCGGACTGATCGGGCCCGATGGCTCGGGCAAGACCACGCTGATCCGCATTCTGGCCGGCCTGATCGATCCCGACGCGGGCGAGGCGCAAGTGTTCGACCGGCCGGCGACGCGCACCGACCGCGCGATGATCGGCTATATGCCGCAGCGCTTCGGGCTCTATGAAGACCTGAGCGTGATCGAAAATCTGCGGCTCTATGCCGATTTGCGCGGGCTGCCGCCGGGCGAATGGGGGCCCAGTTTCGATCGCCTGCTCGATTTTACCGATTTGCGCCGGTTTACCGCGCGGCTGGCGGGGCAATTGTCGGGCGGCATGAAGCAGAAACTGGGCCTCGCTTGCGCGATGGTGCGCGCGCCGCGGCTGCTCCTGCTCGATGAGCCCGGCGTCGGCGTCGATCCGGTGTCGCGCCGCGAATTGTGGCAAATGGTCCAGAATCTCGCCAGCGACGGGATCGGCGTGCTGTGGTCGACCGCCTATCTCGATGAAGCCGAAAAATGCGATAGCGTAACGCTGCTGAGCGAAGGCAAAGTGCTCTACGACGGTGCGCCGCACCGGCTGACCGACGCGATCAGCGACCGCGTGTTCCGCGTGGCGGTGCCGGGCGAGGGGCGCCGGCTGGCCTTGCAGCACGCGCTCGACACACCGGCGATCATGGACGGCACTGTGCAGGGCGATGCGCTGCGCCTGATGTTGCGCGCCGATACGCCGGTGCCCCGGCCTGCCGCGCTGGGCCTCGCGCCCGATGCGGTGATCGAGCCGGCGCGGCCGCGCTTTGAAGACGCCTTTATCGATTTGCTCGGCGGCGGTCCTTCGGGCACCTCGCAACTGGCCGAACATTACCGCACGATCCCTGAAACGCAGGTTCCGGCGATTGTCGCAGACGGCCTGACGCGGCGCTTCGGCAGCTTCACGGCGGCGGATTCGGTCAGTTTCACCGTGCCGCGCGGGCAGATTTTCGGGCTGCTCGGCCCCAATGGCGCGGGCAAATCGACCACCTTCAAGATGCTGTGCGGGCTTTTGACGCCAAGTGCCGGCAACGGTTCGGTGGCCGGTATCGACTTGCGTCGCGCCAAAGCCGATGCCCGCCAGGCGCTGGGCTACATGGCGCAGAAGTTCTCGCTCTATGGCGATCTGTCGGTCAGGCAGAATCTCGATTTCTTCGCCGGCACTTATGGTCTGGTCGGCGCGCGCGCGCGCGACGCGATCGAGCGCGCGATCGAAATCTTTCACTTGCAGCGCTATCTCAAAGTCAACGCGGGCACGATGCCGCTGGGTTTCAAGCAGCGAATGGCGGCTGGAATCGACCGGCAACGGGCCGCTGCAATGGCAACTGGGCGCCTATTACCTGCACATCGCCCGTACGGTCGGGGTCAGCCTGG
>CAITOD010000365.1 GCA_903893935.1 uncultured Sphingomonadales bacterium | reverse complement strand
TTCATGGACAAGCTGTCGGCGGGTGCGGCCAGCTATGCAGCCAGGGCGACGAGCGCATGACGCGGCATTTCTGCAATCTTTCCGATGCCGGAGGCACGGCGCTCGCCGCGATCCTCGCCGATGCGATCGCGCGCAAGGCGGCGCGGATCGGCCAGCCCAAAGGCATGGCCGATGCCGATGCGCCGCTGGCCGGCCATGTGCTGGCGATGGTGTTCGAAAAGAATTCGACGCGCACGCGCGTGTCGTTCGATGTGGCGATGCGCCAGCTCGGCGGCAGCGCGGTGATCCTCGAAGCCGGCGCGACCCAGCTCGGGCGCGGCGAGACGATTGCCGACACCGCGCGCGTGCTGTCGCGCATGGCCGATGCGATCATGCTGCGCACCGACGATCACGGCAAACTCGAAGAACTGGCGCGCCACGCCACTGTGCCGGTGATCAACGGGCTGACCGATCTGTCGCACCCGTGCCAGATCGTCGCCGACTTGCAGACCGTGATCGAACATTGGCAACCGCAGGGCAAATCGCTTGCGGGCAGCGCATGGGCCTGGCTCGGCGATGGCAACAACATGCTCAACACGCTCGTCGAAGCCGCCGGTCTGGCAGGTTTCCACGTGCGCATGGGTGTGCCCGAAGGGTATGACAGCGACCCCGCGACCATCGCGCGCGCGCAAGGCCTGGGCGCGCGGATCTCGCTCGAACGCGATCCGGCCAAAGCCGTGGCCGGGGCTGACGTGGTGGTGACCGACACCTGGGTGTCGATGGGGCAGACGCAGGCAGAGGCCAAACTGGCCGCGATGGCGCCCTATCAGGTCAATCCGGCGCTGATGGCGCAAGCGGCGCCCGATGCGCTGTTCCTGCATTGCCTGCCGGCGCATCGCGGCGAGGAAGTGACCGACGCGGTGATCGACGGCCCGGCCTCGGTGGTGTGGGACGAAGCCGAAAACCGCATCCATGCGCAAAAGGCGATCCTGCGCTGGGTGTTCGGGCAGATCTGACATGGCCGAAAGCGAAGAAACCGGGTTCGACCAACCGCTGCTGTTCACCGTGCCGCATCGCGATGCGCGCGGCCGCGTGGTGCGGCTGGGGCCGGTGCTCGACACGGTGCTGGGCGCGCATGCCTATCCGCTGGTCTTGCGCAATCTGCTGGCCGAAGCGCTGGTGCTGGCGGCTTTGCTGGGGGCTTTGCTCAAGGATGCCCAGGGGCAGTTGACGCTGCAAGTGCAGAACGGCGACGGCGTGATCGACTTGCTGGTGTGCGATTATCGCGCGGGCGAATTGCGCGGCTATGTGCGCCACGATCGCGCGCGGCTCGATGAACTCGGCCCCAATCCGTCGCTTCATGCGCTGTTCGGCGACGGCTTTCTGGCGATTACGTTCGATCTGGCAAGCAGCGGCGAGCGCTACCAGGGGATCGTGCCGCTCGAAGGCGATACGCTGGCGGCGGCGTGCGAAAGCTATTTCTTCCAGTCCGAACAAGTGCCGACGCTGATCCGTGTCGCAGTCGATTGCAGCGGGGCGAACGCGGTTGCGGGCGGCCTGCTGCTCCAGCATCTGCCCGACGGCGAGGAAGGGCGCGACCGGCTGCACGTGCGGCTCGACCATCCCGAATGGGAGCATATGGCGGTGATGGGTGGATCGGTGCGGCGCGAGGAACTGCTCGATTCGGCGCTGTCGCTCGAAGCGCTGGTGTGGCGGCTGTTCCACGAAGAACGCGAAGTGCGCGTCGATCGCGGGCCCATGCTGGTGCGCGGCTGCCGCTGCACGAGCGAATACTATCGCCAGGTGTTGGCCCGCTTCGGCGCAGACGAGCGCCGCGAGATGGAAAACGAAGCCGGCGCGATCGTGATCGACTGCGCGTTCTGCTCGCGCCAGTTCGACATCGTGTTCGAGGTTTGATTGCATTGTGCCTTGGGCGGGGCTAGCCCCTGTCACATGACGGCAATCGATACGAGCGGCGCGCGTCCGCAGGCGGTGGTGCTTCTGTCGGGCGGGCTCGACTCGATGGTCTGTGCGGCGCTGGCGCGCGAGCAGGGCTTTGCGGTGCTGGCGCTGACGTTCGACTACAACCAGCGGCACCGGATCGAGCTTGATGCCGCGCGGCGCGTGGCGGAACGGATCGGCGTGGAACGCCACGTGGTGCTGCCGCTCGATCTGCGCGCCTTTGGCGGATCGGCGCTGACCGCGGATATTGCCGTGCCCAAGGCGGGCGTGGGGCCGGATATTCCGGTTACTTATGTGCCGGCGCGCAACCTGGTGTTTCTGTCGCTGGCGCTGGCCTGGGCCGAAGCGGCGGGCGCGCGCGATATTTTCATCGGCGTCAACGCGCTCGATTATTCGGGTTATCCCGATTGCCGCCCCGAATTCATCGACGGATTTCAGTCGCTGGCGCGTATCGCGACGGCTTTTGGCGATCGCGGCGGCATGGTCGCGATCCATGCTCCGCTGCAACATTTGAAGAAAGCCGAGATCGCCCGAGAAGCGACGCGGTTGGGACTGGACCCTGCGCAAAGCTGGTCTTGCTACGATCCGCAACCCGATGGCCGGGCTTGCGGCTTGTGCGACAGCTGCCGCTTGCGCCGCGCCGGGTTCGCAGAAGCGGGGATCGAAGATGGAACAGCCTACGCCTGCAGCGCTGACGGCTGACTTGCCGCCGCCAAGCGCCGCCGATCCGGGGGCGGCCTATGCCTGGTATGCGCTGGCGGTGCTGGTGCTGGTCTATACGCTCAATTTCATCGACCGGCAGATGCTCACCATTCTGGCCGCCGACATCAAACGCGATCTGCGGATCACCGACGCGCAATTCGGGTTTCTGTACGGGACCGCGTTTGGCGTGTTCTACGCGCTGTTCGGCATTGCACTGGGCAAGCTGGCCGATCGCTGGTCGCGCACGCGGCTGCTCGCGATCGGGTTGGCGACATGGTCGGCGATGACCGCGCTGTCGGGGCTGGCGGGCAGTTTTGCGCAGCTCGGCCTGGCGCGCGTCGGGGTCGGGGTGGGCGAGGCTCCGGCCGGTCCTTGCGGATTTTCGCTGCTGTCCGATCTGTTTCCGGCGCGGCGGCGCGCAACGGTGATCGCGATTTTTACCGCGGGCATTTATCTCGGCGGGGGCATGTCGCTGTCGCTCGGCACCGGGCTTGCCCATGCGTGGGACCATGGGTTCGCCGGCACTGCGCGACCGTTCGGGCTGGCCGGGTGGCAAGTCGCATTTGTCGGGCTCGGGCTGCCCGGGCTGGCAATGGCGCTGTGGGTGGCGAGCTTGCGCGAACCGTTGCGCGGCCGGTTCGAAGCGGGTTCGGCAAAGCCAGATATGGCGACCGTCGATGCCTGGCGCGCGTTTTGTGCCGATGTGCTGGCGATTGCGCCGCCGTTCACGCTGATCGCGGCGGCTCGGCGCGGCCGCGCGGCGCTCGCGGTCAATGTGGCACATCTGATCCTGGCGATGCTGGCGGCAGCGGCGATGACGCGGCTGCTGGGCGATCCGGCGCAGTGGCTGGTGCTGGGCATCGGGGTCTATGCGGTGGCATCGTGGGCGCAATCGATGGCGCACGACGATCCCGAAGCGTTTGCGCAGATCTGGCGCAATCCGGCGCTGGTCGGGGTCAATGTCGGCTATGGCCTGACCGCCGGGATGGCCTATGCGTCGAGCGGGTTCGGCCCGCTCTATGCCATGCAGACGTTTCATGCGCCGGCGGCGCAAGTGGCGCTGATCGTTGGCGGCGGTGGCGCCGCAGGTGGCGCGATCGGTACGGTTGCCGGCGGCTGGCTGGGTGACTGGCTGTCGGGCGGGGTGCACCATGCGCGCCGCGTGCTGGTGATGATGGGGGTGCTTGTGCTGGCGATGATCCCCAATGCCGTGCTGCTGACCGCACATTCCTTGCCGGTGTTTTACGCCGCGGTGTTCCCGCTGTGGTTCCTGCTCAGCGCAGCCCTGGGCTGCTCGGCCGGCACTGTCGTCAACATCGTGCCGGCACGGCTGCGCGGCACGGCGACAGCTTCGTTCTACCTCGGGGCGACGATGCTGGGGCTGGCGATCGGCCCTTATGCTGCCGGACGCATCTCGCAGGCAACGCACTCGCTGTGGGCCGGACTGGTCAGCGTGACCGCCGTTGTCCCGATCGCGCTGGTGGCGATGGCGTTTGCCTGGCGCGATCTGGCGCGCAAGGAGCAATCCTGAAGCCCCTCCCCTGAAGAGGAGGGGAGACCTTGCAGGTGCTCAGAGCGCCTTTTGGTAGATCGTGTAGACTTTGTTGACTTTGCTTTCGATCGCGTCGGCGATGGCGACCATCCCCTGGTTGTCTTCGAGGATCCAGCCGATTTCGCCGCGCGTGGCGCCATAACGGGCGACCGAATTGCGGCGGATATATTCGATCATCATGAAGGCCAGCTGGCTGGCGAGCCGCGACGCCTGGAGCTTTTTGCGCACGCCCATCAGCGGCACGCGCATCGTGCGTGCGCGCGGGTTGCGCAGCCACAGCAGCAGCTTGATGAAATTGAACGGGAACAGCTTGCCGCGCATCGGCATGAGCACTTCGTTGAGATCGGGCAGCGTCATCATGAAGGCGACCGGTTCGCCATCGTATTCGGCGACCATGATCAGGTCTTCGCGCACGATCGGCTTGAACTTCTTGCCGGCATATTTGATTTCGGTGTCGGTGAACGGCACGAAGCCCCAGTTGTCCGACCACGCGTCGTTGAGGATATCGAGGATCAGCCGCGCTTCGGCATCGAATTTCGACTTGTCGACATTGCGGATGCGGATGCGCGGGTTCTTTTCGCCCGACTGGACGATGCGCTGGATCAGCGGCGGGAACGGGCGGGTGATATCGAGTTCATAGGTATTGAGCAATTTGGCCGGGGTATAGTCGCCCAGCGCGAGGATATAGACGTTGTAGCGTTCGGGCTGGTGCCCCATCATCACTGTCGGCGGATGGTCGAAGCCTTTGGTCAGCTGGCCGGGTTCTTCCCACACCGACATCGACATCGGCGCGAGCACGCGGGTCATGCCCTAGTCGCGCAGCCATGCTTCGGCTTGCGCGATCAGCGCATGCGCGATGGCCTGGTCTTCGGCTTCGAGCATGCCCCAGTTGCCGGTGCCCGGACCCATGCCCTGCGCGGGGTCCATGCCGGTTGCCAGATGGTCGATATGCGCCGAAATCCGCCCGACCGTGCGGCCCTGGCGCCGCGCCAGAAAGTACTGCACATCGGCATGGTCGAAGAACGGGTTCTTGCCCGGGGTGACCAGCTCGACCGCTTCCATGTGCAAGGGCGGAACCCAGTTGGGATCGCCGGCATTCAGGCGATAGGCGAGATCGACGAAGTCCTTGCGGTCACGTGGGCTATCGATTGCCACGATCGTCAGGTCGTCCATGCCATTCCCCTTTTGCCAGCTCTTCCTTGGCCATCAGGCCGCCCTCGCGCATTGCCCGGCTTTGCCGGATCAGGCAAGCGCAGCGGGCACGACGCGTGGCGCAGACGCAAAAAAGGCCGGATTGCTCCGGCCTTTTTCGTGTCGGGTCGAATGGCCGGGGTGACCGTAGCCGCCCCGGCTGATCCGGTTACATGCCTGCGTGCGGACCGTAGGTGATTTCCACGCGACGGTTCTGCAGTTCGCGAACGCCGTCGGCGGTCGGAACGCGCGGGTTGGCTTTGCCCCAGGCCTTGGTTGCGATTTCGCTGGCCGGGATGCCGTGTGCGGTGAGGTAACCCTGCACCGAGGTGTTGCGGCGAGCCGACAGCGCGAGGTTGTACTTCACCGTGCCCGAAAGGTCGGTGTAGCCATCGAGCTGGATCGGAACGCTGGCGCAGTTGCCATAGGCGGTGATCGCGTTGTCGAGGATCGCGGCCGCTTCGGGCGTGATGTCCGATTTGTCCCAATCGAAGAACACGATGTACGGGCCCTTGTTGCACACCGGCGCCGGGGGCGGCGGGGGCGGCGGAGGGGGCGGCGGAGGCGGCGGCGGCGGGGGCGGCGGGGGAGCCGTAACCGGAGCCGGAGCCGGCGCGCCACCGAAGTTGTAGCTCAGCGTGCCGAGGAACGAGTGCTGGCGATAGTGACCACCGATCACGTCGCCACCCCAGACCGCGCCCTGACCATACTGGTTCACGCCATCGACGTTGAAGTAGGTGTAGCGGAAGCCGACATCGATATGGTCGGTCAGCGGCGCGCGCACACCGGCAATGATCTGCCATGCGAACTTGCTGGTCGAACCGCCGATGCCATAGTTGGGATCGGGCAGGTTCTGCGTGACGCGGGCAACGCCCAGACCGCCGCCGACAAAACCCTGCAGACCCTTGTCGGGGCCGAAATTGACCAGGCCATTGGCCATGGCATCCCACACGTGGGTGCGGCCGCCCGGGTAAGTGGCCACTTCGTTGACCGTCAGCGCCTTGTTCTGCGTGGTGCGATAGCCGGTTTCGGCTTCGAGACGGAACGTGCCGAAGTCATAGCCGAGTTCGGCGTTGAAATCGGCGCCGGTGTGATAGCTCACCGTGCCGTCGGCGCCGATGCCGCTGTTCTTGTTTTCCGTTTCCAGAACGGACGGGCCAGCTTCGCCTTCGACGTACCACTGACCACTGCGCGCAAAGGCGGGAGTTGCCATGGCGGTTGTCGCCAGGGCAAGGCCCAGGACCAGTTTCCGCATTATCATTTCCCCTTTTTTTTAGGTAAATTCGCCACGTCGTAGCGCCGCCTCTAGCGTTTTCGCAGATTTTTCGCAAGCGCGACAATGGTGAATGTGTTGCATTCTTGCAACTGTCGCGGTGGATGTGTGGCCCCAAACCGTGCGGTTTGACGCGCTTGCAGCAAATGCGTGCCGGACCGGACCAAGTTTATGGCGATCGACAAATCCCGCGCGGCTTTTTCGGCCGCTGCCACTTGCGACTGAGTCGCGTAACATGGAACGGCCAGCGCGCGGTTTTGCCCGCCGGCTGTGCCGGCGTTTTTTTCCGCTGGTTCTTTGCACCGCGCTCTCCTAATTCGCCGCAGGGGGCGCACGCGGTGCGCAAGACGGGACGGGTCATGCTGCGCAGACTGTACGAATGGACCATGGCCAAAGCCGAACATCGCCATGCGGCGTGGTGGCTGGCAGCGTTTGCCTTTGTCGAAGCGAGCTTTTTCCCGATTCCGCCGCACCCGCTCCTGGGGCTGATGTGCCTGGCACGGCCGAAGCAGGCGGTGCGCTATGCGATGTTTGCCACGCTGGGTTCGGTCGCGGGCGGGTTGCTCGGCTATGCGATCGGGCATTTTCTGTTCGCCAGCATCGGCATGCAACTGCTGAGCGTGCTCCATCTCGCGCACAGCTTTCCTTATGCGGCGTGCCAGTTGCGCGCCAACGCGTTCTATTTGATCGTCGGCAAAGGGGTCACGCCGATCCCGTTCAAGCTGGTGACAATCACGGCCGGGTTCGTGGGCGTGCCGCTGGGGCTGTTCATCGGCGCCAGCCTGATTTCGCGCTCGATCAGCTTCATGATCGTGGGCGTGCTGTTCCGCGTGTTCGGCGCGCCGATCAAGGCCTTTATCGATCGCTATCTGGTGTGGGTCACAGTGGGTTTTGTCGCACTGGTCATCGCCGGGTTCCTGGCCGCCTCGCTGCTGTCGGGGCACCATGGCACCGGCACCGATCAATGTGCGGCGGCAGCGCAGCTGTAACTCAGGGTTTCGGCATGTGGCGTTCGGCTTCGCCGATCGCTGCGCGCGCGATCGGCTCCATGATGGCATAGCCCGCCGCATTGGGGTGCACGCCGTCGATCGACAGGCCGGGCTTCATCGATCCGTCGGGTGCGGCCATGGCGCTGTAATAATCGGCATACATCAGCCCGCGCCTTTGCGTCAGATCGCGCAGCCAGGCATTGAACGCGACCACTTGCGCGGCCGGGTGGTATCCGGGGCGCCAGCTGAAGCTGCCCGCCGGCAGGATCGAGCCCACCACCACCGCGATGCCATTGGCGCGCGCCATGTCGACCATCGCCAAAATCGCGTTGGCATAGGCATCGGGGCTGGCAAAGCCGGTGTTGCCGGCGATGTCGTTGATCCCGCACAGGATATGCACCACATGCGGACGCAACCGCACGACATCCTGATAGAACCGCGCAACGATCTGCGTGCTGGTCTGGCCGTGCACGCCGCGATCGACAATCCCTTCGGAAAACAGCGCGGGCGAGGCGGGTAGCCAGAATTCGGTGATCGAATCGCCGATCATCACCGCGCGCGGCGGCACATCAATCGTGCGGTTGGCATCGCGATAATGGCACAGCGACGGCCAGTCGCCCGGCGGCATCGCATCGGGAACGCAAGGGGTTGCGGTCACCGCCGACACCGCGCCCGCGGCGGGCGCCGGCACCGGGGGGATCGTGGCGGGCACCGGCACGCTGGCGAGCGCCTTGGCCGGCACCAGCGCGGCGAGCAGCAGCCAGCGCGCGCTCATCAGATAATACCGGTGGCCTTGCCGGCGCGCTCGAACATGCCAATGATCGTGCGCACCTGATCGGCCGAATGTTCGGCGCACAGCGAACAGCGCAGCAGCGTCATCCCGGCCGGCGTCGCCGGCGGGCGCGCCAGATTGACATAGAGCCCTTCGTGCAGCAGCGCTTCCCACATCGCCGCACCGCGTTCGAGATCGGGCATGATCACCGAAATGATCGCGCTTTGCGGGGTCTGCGTGCCCAGCCTGAACCCGAGCGCGATCAGCCCGGCGTGCAGTTCGCGCGAATTTTCCCACAAATGCGCGCGCTTGTTGCCGGCATGCATCAGCTTGCGGATCGACGTCGCTGCGGTGTGCACCACACTCGGCGGCAGGCTCGCGGTAAACACATAGGGCCGGCAGACGAGGCGCAGGATTTCGAACTTGGGATGGTTCGACACGCAGAACCCGCCGACCGTGCCGACCGATTTGGAAAACGTGCCGATCACGAAATCGACCTGATCGAGCACGCCCTGGTCTTCGGCCACGCCGCGCCCGTTGGGGC
>CAITOD010000364.1 GCA_903893935.1 uncultured Sphingomonadales bacterium | reverse complement strand
CGGAAAACGCCCGGTTGGCGAGCATCAGCACGGCCATGCCGAGCCCCAGCGGCAGCGCGATCTGCCACCATTCGGGCGCGACCATCGAGCGGTGTTGCGATCTGCCGCGCGCCGGACTGCCATCGGTGTCGTCGGAAGCAGAACTGCCGCGTTCACGGCGCGGCCGGCTGCGCGCAAAGGCTTTTGCGCGCTCGTCCGTTGCCGCCCCGCTGTCGTCGCTATCCGCCTTACTCATGCGCCTGTCATGGCCTGTGCGGCTTTGAGAAAGGGTTAAGCATGTCGTGCACGCGGGCCCGAAATTGGCTGCAAACCGGCAAAAATGAACCGATCCGGCAAGGGGTTGGGGCCTGTACCTGCAAAACACGCAAGTTGTGTCCCGAATTGATACATTGCGGCAGCGCCAACCGCGCCGTGCATCGCCGGTAGCCTTTCGTGGCGGGGCGGGTTAGGGCGTGCGGGGCTTTCGCCGCGACACGCCAAAGGGTACCGTGGCAGGGTGCACGCAAGACAGACCACCTAAGACAGGCCACGCAAGACAGGCCACGCAAGACAGGGCACGCAAGACAGGGCAGGCATGAACACCACGCGTAGTGCAGAACCGACCTCGCGCAAATCGACCGCCAGCTTTGCCATGATCGGGGTCGCGGGCCGGCGCCTGCGCGTCGGGCAATGGCATGCCGAAGTCGGCGGCACCCCGCTGGTCGTGCTCAACGGCATCGGCATGAATATCGAAATGCTGGAGCCGGTCGCGCGCGAATTGGCCGATCGCTGGCTGATCAGCGTCGACATGCCCGGCGTTGGCCGCTCACCCGACCCGATTTTCCCTTATACGATGGCGCAAATGGCGCTGACATTGGCTGCCTTGCTCGATCGCATGCAGATCGATGCGGTCGATCTCCTGGGGATCAGCTGGGGCGGCGCGCTTGCCCAACAATTTGCGTTTCAGCATCGCGCACGCACCCGGCGCGTGGTGCTCACCTCGACATCGGCGGGCAATGTGATGGTGCCGGGCAACGCGGCGATGGTCGGCCACATGCTCGACCCGATGGAATATACCGTGGAAGCCGCGCTGCGTCGCAACCTCGCCGCGCTGTACAACGGCGGCGGTACCGGACGCATCTCGCTCAACGCCGCGATCCCGCCCTCGCCGGTCGGCTGGGCCTGCCAGCTTTCGGCGTTTGCATTGTGGAACAGCAGCGCGTTTCTGCCGCTGCTGGCGGTGCCGGTTCTGATCATCGCCGACAACGACGATCAGCTGATCCCGGTGTCCAACGCGCATTTCCTGCACAACGCCATTCCGGGCAGCCGGCTCGAACTGTTCGACGGCGGCGGGCATCTGGTGATGCTGTCGTACCCGCAGCGCTTTGCCGAAACGGTCACCGGGTTTCTCGCCTGATGCCAGGTTGCAATGATTGCTACTTTTCGCCCCTCCCCTTCAGGGGAGGGGCCGGGGGTGGGGGCTCTCCGGATAGCTCGGCGCACGGGGATAGCCCCCACCCCAACCCCTCCCCTGAAGGGGAGGGGCGAAGAGCGCGTGTCTGCAACGACTTGATCAGCGGCTCCCTCGATCAGCCGCTCGCCCGAAGTTCGTTATTCCAGACTTGATCTAGAAAAACGGGTCAAATCAGATGGCTCTGGACATCAGACGCGCATCGGCATCAGCACATAGAGCGCGGCTGACTTGTCGTCCT
>CAITOD010000363.1 GCA_903893935.1 uncultured Sphingomonadales bacterium | reverse complement strand
CACGGTCAGCTGTGCCGGCGGCTTGCGCGTGGGCAACCGCGTGTTCCACTGCTGGAACCACCACGGCCACGGCACAACCGACATGATGAAAGGCATCTATCAGTCGTGCGATGTCTATTTCTACCACTTCGCGCAGCAGATCGGCATGGACACGATCGCCGCAATGATGCGCCGCATGGGGCTCGGCGGTGCGTTTCCGCTGCCCTATCCCGGCCAGTCGTTCGGCACGGTGCCCGATCCGGCGTGGAAGCAGCGCAAATACCACAAGGACTGGGCGGTCTACGACACCGTCAACGCCACGATCGGCCAGGGCTATATGCTGGTCAATCCGCTGCAGCAGGCGGTCTATGCCTCGCGGCTCGCCTCGGGCCTAAGGCATAGCCCGCGCATTGTGCTCGATCGCCACGCGCCGCCGCCGCCGCCAATGGGCTTTGCGCAAGACCATCTCGATCTGGTCCACGCGGCGATGAACGAAGTGGTCAACGGGCGCGGCACTGCCGGCAAAGCGCGGCTGCCGATCCCCGGCGTGCAGATGGCGGGCAAGACCGGCACCGCGCAAGTCGTCGGGCTCAATGTGGGCAATGGCAAAGGCGGCGCGTGGAAACGCCGCGACCATGGCCATTTCATCTGCTTTGCGCCGTTCGACAAGCCGCGCTATGCCTGCGCGGTGGTGGTCGAACACGGCGGCGGATCGGGTGCGGCTTATCCGATCGCGCGCGATGTGATGACTTATCTGTTCGACCAGGGCAAAGCCATGGCGGTGCTCGACGGGTTCGAGCGCGAATGGGGCGGCACTTTGCAACAGCGCATGGCGGCCAAATACGCGGCGTATGCGGCCAAATATGGCGCCACCGCGCCCGCCGCGCCCGAAGACGAAGCGGCCAGCGCCGAAGCTGACGCGCCCGATCGCGACGATGCCCCCGCCACCCCGCAGACCGACGCGGCCACGCCCGCGCCCGAGCCCGAACCGAGCGCACCTGCCGCTGCAGCGCCCGCCAACCCCGTCCCCAGCAACCCTGCCCCCGCCGGCCCGGCGCCCGTGCCATGATGCCGCGCGCGTATGTGCCGCAAGTGCTGGCACGCCAACCCTGGCAAGTGATCGTGCCGCTGACCCTGCTCACGCTGTTTGGCGGGACGGTGCTTTATTCGGCCGCCGGCGGCCGCTTGCAGCCGTGGGCGGCGATGCATGTCATCCGCTTCTTCGGCTTTCTGGTCATGGCGATGGTGCTGGCGCGCGTGCCGCAGGACTGGTTCCGGCGCGTGGCGCTGCCCGGCTATGTCGTGCTGTGCGGGCTGCTGGTGCTGGTCGAACTGATCGGGCGGATCGGCGGGGGCAGCCAGCGCTGGCTCAATCTGGGGTTCATGACGCTGCAGCCCTCCGAGCTGATGAAGCCGGGGATCGTGCTGGTGCTGGCGTGGTTCTATGCCATGCTGCCGCTCAACGAAGTGCGCACGTGGCGCGCGATCGTGCCGCCGCTGGTGATGCTGGCGATCCCGGCCGGGCTGGTGATGCTGCAACCCGATCTGGGCACCGCGCTGGCGATCAGCTTCGGCGCGCTGGTGATGATGTTCATTGCCGGATTGCCGCTCTATCTGTTCGTCGGCGGCGGTGCGGCGGCAGCGATTGCCGCACCGGTGATGTTCTTTTTCGTGCTCCACGATTACCAGCGCAAGCGCGTGCTGGTGTTCATGGACCCCGAAAGCGACCCGCTCGGATCGGGCTATCACATCACCCAGTCGAAGATCGCGATCGGATCGGGCGGCATTTTCGGCAAAGGCTTCGGCAACGGCTCGCAAAGCCACCTCGACTATCTGCCCGAAGCGCACACCGATTTCGTGTTCGCGACGATGTCCGAAGAATGGGGCATGGTCGGCGGCCTGTTCGTGCTCGCGGTGTTCACCGTGGTGCTGAGCTGGGGCCTGAAAGTTTCGCGCCGCGCGCCCGACCGCTTTTCGCGCCTGCTTGCCGCGGGCATGGTGACGACGATCTTTTTCTATGTCTGCATCAACATGATGATGGTCATGGGCCT
>CAITOD010000362.1 GCA_903893935.1 uncultured Sphingomonadales bacterium | reverse complement strand
GGTCCCCCTCCCCGTT
This sequence comes from uncultured Sphingomonadales bacterium, assembly GCA_903893935.1. GTDB lineage: Bacteria > Pseudomonadota > Alphaproteobacteria > Sphingomonadales > Sphingomonadaceae > Novosphingobium. Next base: position 3,799 of record CAITOD010000362.1, on the reverse strand, counting down.
CCGGGGAGGATCAAGCGCTTATTTGCCGGCCGCTTTCTGGTCGGCGTAGATCGACCAGGCTTGTGCAATGGGTGCGCGCACGCCGCTCACTTTGGCCAGCGTGGCTTTGGCATCGGCGTATTTGCCTTCGCCGATCTGCGCAATCCCGAGCCGGGTCAACACGCGGTCGTGGTCGGCATCGACCCCGCCTTTGGCCAGCGCCATCGTATAAAGCTGGTCGGCCATCGCGGATTCGCCATACGACAGGTACGTATCGGCGGCAGCCAGCGCGACTTTGCCCGAAGGCGCGGCATTGGCTTCCTTGGCAAGACCGGGCAGCGACGCCTTGTCGGTTGCCAGACGCGGACGGGCTTGCGCAAGCGCGTCCTTGACGAACGTGTCTTCGGCCTTGAGCGCACCGGTGGCAATGCCCTGTTCGGCAATCCGCACCGCTTCACCCGGATAACGGCGGGGATCGATCAGCTGCACGTAAGCCACATATTTGCGATCGGTGTACTTGGGTTCGAGCTTCAGCGAGCCGGTCTGGTCCATCAGGCGATAGACGTCGAGTTCTTCCTGGCCGGTGAAATTGGCGCCGTTGAACAGCACCAGTTCGGTCGCGCCCAGCCAGTTGAGCTGTGACGGAAAGGCTTGCACCAAAAGCAGGCCCCATTCGACCGACTCGGCCGACAACTTGGCGTTGTAGGCAATCAGTTTGCCACGGTTGTACCAGTCTTCGGGGATCGAGCCGTTGGCCGCCTTGCGGGCGGCAATCGCGCTCTTGAGCGCATCGAGGCCCTGCTTGGGCTGGCCCGACGAGGCGTAGGATTCGGCAAGCATTTCGGGCACCACGTCCTGCACTGCCGCATTGCTCATGACCGGGGCGAGCAGCTTGATCGCGCCGGCATAATCTTTGGCCGTATAGGCAGTCTGACCCAGCATGGTGGTTACCAGCAGTGCCTTGTCGGCGGGCAGCTGGCCACTGTCGAGCATGTTCTGCAGGCCCTTCGACGAAACCGCTGCATCGCCGGCCATGCCGCCGACGGTGTACTGCCACTGCCCGTAAATGATCCGGTCGAGCGGATTTTTGACAGAAGCCTCGATCGTGGCGAGTTGCGGCAGCAAAGCGGCGGCCTGCGCCTTGAGCTCGTCGGCCGAAAGCTTGGCCTTCTTGCCGTCAAGATCGACCAGCTGCTTCTGGAAGGGGCCGGCCACTTTGCTGAATTCGGGCGAATTGGTCGGCTTGGCGGGCGCCGTGTCTTTGGCCATGGCCGGCGTACCGGCGACCAGCACAGCGCAGCTTGCCAGCGCGATGGCTGCCGGCGCGATGGCGGCAACGGCCTGACGACCGAAAGAAGCAAATTTGGCCCGCATTGTCCTTGATCTCCTGTTTGGCAAGAGCGCGCACGGTGCCGGCATGATGGCCCCGTTGTGCCTTTCGCCCCCTCGTCTGTTGTCGTGTCCGTTTGGCGCGGTTTCAGCGCGTTTGCAATGCCTTCCGAATGGACCTGCCGGGGTGAACCGATTTTGAACGCCAATTTGCCGCCCGCGCGCGCGAAATGTGGAAAAACCGGGGTTTTGCGAACCCGATCGGCTGGCCTTCGCCCCCTGCACGGTCTAGGGCCACAGGCTTGATCCGACCGGAACGCGCGGCCTCAGGCCCGCAAAGGCGCGCCAGTTCCGGCCCATGCAACAGTGAAAGCGCCCCGTTACGTGAGCGACGACCAGATCCCGACCGATCCCCCTGCCCCGTCCGGCGAACCCGAATTCCAGCGGATCGACATCGTCGATGAAATGAAATCGAGCTACCTCGATTACGCGATGAGCGTGATCGTCAGCCGCGCGCTGCCTGACGTACGCGACGGGCTGAAACCGGTGCATCGGCGCATCTTGTGGACCAGCCACGAAAACGGCTTCACCGCGGGCAAACCCTATCGCAAATCGGCGCGGATCGTCGGCGATTGCATGGGCAAATACCATCCGCACGGGGATTCGGCGATCTACGACGCGCTCGCGCGCATGACGCAGGACTGGTCGATGCGGCTGCCGCTGATCGACGGCCAGGGCAATTTCGGTTCGATGGACCCTGATCCGCCGGCCTCGATGCGGTATACCGAAGCGCGGCTTGCGAAAGTCGCCGAGGCGCTGCTGGCCGATATCGAAAAAGACACGGTCGATTTCCAGCCCAATTACGATGGCGCGGAAAACGAGCCGCAAGTGCTGCCCGCGCGCTTCCCCAACCTGCTGGTCAACGGTGCCGGCGGGATCGCTGTCGGCATGGCGACCAATATCCCGCCGCACAACCTCGGCGAAGTGATCGACGGGTGCCTTGCCTATATGGACAACCCGCTGATCAGCATCGACGATCTGATCAGGATCATCCCCGGCCCCGATTTCCCCACCGCCCCGCTGATTCTCGGCACTGCGGGCGCGCGCAAGGCCTATCACGAGGGACGCGGCTCGATCGTGATGCGCGCGCGCCATGTGATCGAGGAAACGCGCGGCCGCTCCGACGGCCGGCGCTCGATCGTGCTGACCTCGATCCCTTATCAGGTCGGCAAGTCGGGCCTTGTCGAAAAGATCGCCGAAGCCGCCAAGGACAAGCGGATCGAAGGCGTGGCCGACATTCGCGACGAATCGAGTCGCGAAGGCGTGCGCGTGGTGATCGAGCTCAAGCGCGACGCGACCCCCGAAGTCGTGCTCAACCAGTTGTGGCGCAACACGCCGGCGCAATCGAACTTTCCCGCCAACATGCTCGCCATTCGCGGCGGCCGCCCCGAAACGCTGAGCCTCAAAGACATCATCGAATGCTTCGTGCGCTTCCGCGAGGAAGTGATCACGCGGCGCACCAAGTTCGAGCTGATGAAAGCCCGCGATCGCGCACATATCCTGCTCGGGCTGGTGATCGCGGTGACCAATCTCGACGAAGTGGTGCGCATCATCCGAGGATCGGCCAACCCCGCGATTGCGCGCGAAGCGCTGCTGTCGCGCGAGTGGGCGATGGGCGAAATCGCGCCCTATATCCGGCTGGTCGAAGCGATCGAAGACGATGCCCCGGCCGATGCGCTGACCTATCGCCTGTCGGAAACCCAGGTTCGCGCGATCCTCGATCTGCGGCTGCACCGGCTGACCGCGCTCGGGCGCGATGAAATCGGCGGCGAACTCGAAACGCTGGCCAAAGCGATTGCCGAATTCCTCGCCATTCTCGGCGACCGGCAGAAGCTCTATGGCGTGATGCGCGACGAACTGATGGCGGTGCGCAACGCCTATGCCACACCGCGCCTGTCGGAAATCACCGCGCCGGCCGATGGCATCGAAGACGAAGACCTGATCGAACGCGAAGACATGGTCGTGACGATCACGCTCGACGGCTATATCAAGCGCACGCCGCTGTCGATGTTCCGCGCGCAGAACCGTGGCGGCAAAGGCCGTTCGGGCATGGCCACCAAAGAGGAAGATGCGGTCGGCACGATGTTCGTCGCCAGCACGCACACCCCGGTGCTGTTCTTCTCGACCGCGGGCAAAGTCTATCGCCTGAAAGTCTGGCGCCTGCCCGAAGGCGGCGCGGTCACGCGCGGCCGCCCGGTGGTCAACCTGCTGCCGGCGCTCGACCAGAACGAGACGATTGCCGCCGTGCTCGCGCTCCCCGAAGACGAAGCCGAATGGGGCAAGCTCGACGTGATGTTCGCCACCGCCAAGGGCAATGTGCGGCGCAACGCGATGGATGCTTTTGCCAATATCCCCTCGAACGGCAAATATGCGATGCGGTTCGAAGACGATGACACCGATCGGCTGATCGGTGTGGCGCTGCTGTCCGAAG
>CAITOD010000361.1 GCA_903893935.1 uncultured Sphingomonadales bacterium | reverse complement strand
TGCCGCGCCGCGTCGCAGTCCTTGGCGATCTGCGCCATCATCGCATCGAGCGACTCGAATTTCCATTCGCCGCGCAGGAAATGGTGCAGCGCCACCTCGATCTCCTGCCCATAGAGATCGCCCGCAAAATCAAAGAAATGCGGTTCGAGCAGTTCCTTGGGCGGATCGAACATCGGCCGCACCCCCAGGTTGGCTGCGCCGGTCAACCGGCGGCCATCGGGCAGCCGCGCGGTGACCGCATAGATGCCATAGCGCGGGCGCAGATAGTGATCGAGCGGCAGGTTGGCGGTGGGAAAGCCGATGGTGCGCCCCACTTTGTCGCCATGCTGCACCACCCCGCGCACCGCAAACGGCCGCGTCATCAGCCGCGTCGCGGTCGTGCAATCGCCCGCCGCCAGCGCGTCGCGGATGCGGCTCGACGAGACCACTTCATCGCCCGCCAGCACCGGGCCGACCGCGCGTGTGCGCAAGCCACGCGCCGCACCCAGTTCGACCAGCACGCCAACATTGCCGCCGCGCGCTTTGCCGAACGTGAAATCCTCGCCGGTCACCACGCCCGCCGCACCCAGCCGATCGACCAGCAAGCCCTCGACGAATTCGGCCGCCGTCGTGCCGGCGAGCGCAGCATCGAAGTGAAACACCAGCATCGCATCGGCGCCCGCCGCCGTAAACAGCGCCTCGCGCTGGTCGAGCGTGGTCAGGCGGAACGGCGGCGTGGCGGGCTGGAAATAGCGCACCGGATGCGGATCGAATGTGGCGATAATCGCCGGCCGCGCTTCGGCCCGCGCCCAGTCGACCGCCGCGCGCGCCACCGCCTGGTGGCCCTGATGAAACCCGTCGAAATTGCCGAGTGCGATGATCGCGCCGCGAAAGGCTTCGGGCAAAGGCTGGCGCGCGTCAAACCGCATCAGGAAGGCATCCGTTCGAACGACACGAAAGCAAACCCCGCATGCGGCTCGCGCGCGATTTCGCGCCATTGCGTGCCGGGTGCGGGCAGGCGCGTGTCGCCCGCGTAGTCGCCTTCGACTTCGGTCAATTCATACCGGGTTGCGATCGGCTCGAACAAGGCGATCACTTCGGCCCCGCCGATCACCGCAACATCATCTCCGGCCAGCGCCAGCGCCGCTTCGGGAGTCGTCGCGGTTTCGACGCCGGGGCGCTGCCAGGCGGCATCGCGGGTCAGCACTACGTGGCGCCGCCCGGGCAAGAGACCCGGCAGCGAGTCGAACGTCTTGCGCCCCATGATCATTGCTTTGCCCATTGTCAGCGCCTTGAACTGGCGCAGATCGGCGGGCAAGTGCCAGGGCAACTGTCCGCCATGGCCAATGGTGCCGTCGCTGGCACGTGCGACAATGATCACCAGGTCCCGGCTCACCGCACCAGCCGCGTGACATGGCCCATCTTGCGGCCCGGACGCACCGCCGCCTTGCCATAGAGATGCAAGTGGTTTTCGGGGTCCGACAGGATCGCCGCCCAGTCGCGCGCGGCATCGCCGATCAGATTGTCCATCACCACCCCGTTCGCATTGAGCGTGGTGGCGCCGAGCGGCAGGCCGCAAATCGCGCGCACATGGTTTTCGAACTGGCTGGTAAGCGCGCCTTCGATCGTCCAGTGCCCCGAATTGTGCACGCGCGGCGCCATTTC